>BDSV01000047.1 GCA_002898075.1 bacterium BMS3Abin03 | reverse complement strand
CTCCTAACCGCTGCCCGTTACCGGATTAGTTTTAGACTCTGAATTGCTGATAAAAAAAGGCAAAGACAAAAAGTCTTTGTCCATTAAAATAAATTAGAAGTTTACGCCAACCGAAAAATTTATAGAACGGCCTAAAATAGGACGACCGTTTTTTGCAGCAGGATCACGCGGGTCGCCTTCTGTTAAACCATGGGAATCAGTTAAGTTATTTCCGCTAATATTAAATATTAGTCCGCCTGATGTAGATACATTAAGTCCAATATCTAATTTGGAATACGAATCCAATTGATATGAATTATCTCTGTCGTTCCAGCGTTTCCCTACATATCTAATTGCTCCATATATTGCCGCATTAATGTTTTTACTCAGCTGAAAATTATAACTTGGTGCAAGACGCAATTGCAGTTTAGGTTGACGCCAGATTTTGTTTCCCACTGTTTCCGGAGCTTTCTCGGATCCAGTTATTTCTCCATTCAGAAAAGTTCCTAAAAGATTTACTTTAAATGCACCTAAGCTTAACCCTGCATCTATTTCAGCGCCAACAGATCTTGTTTTTAAAAGCGCGGCTACTCTGGCAGCACCTACATCTCCATCATAAATCTCAACGGTGTTTAAGAAACCTGTAATAAATAAACTATAGAGTTTTTGTTCAATTTTAACTCCCAGTTCAAACTGATTGAATAAATTAGGTTCAACTGTTCCTTTAACACTTGAAACATTACCATTAGCATCCCTAATTACATCTCCGCTTGTTAAGTTATATAAATCACCATCTCTAACTTGGTCGAAATTCGGGAATAAAGAACCTTTTGATCCTCGAACAAAAACCCCGAGATTGTTATTCACCGCATAGTTAATAGCACCTGTTCCAGCCCAATCTTTCCCATCCAGATTAGCTATCTTATCTGTTATGCCATCGGGATACGCGCCGTGATCTAATGTAAAATTAAGATTAAAGAAGTCATAACGGGCGCCAAGGTCCAATCTTATTTTGTCTGTTATCTGCCACGAATCACCGGCATAAACAGCAAACATTCTTGAATCGCCGGCTTCATTAAGACCATAGTTCCAACTTCCGGCAACATTATCTGGCGAGACATCTTTTATAACATCGCCATTTGCAACATTTTGAACAAGGATTTGATTTCCAAGCGTCCAAAAATCTTTCGAAGACCAGAACGATTGATATGCACCAACGGTGATCTTATGATTACGGAATTCGTTAGTTAAACTTATATCGTTAATAATAGATTCAAGCTGCTTTTCTACTACCCAATGCCCATAACTTTGAACATAACCCGAGGTAAGAGTTTTACCGCCGACTGTTTTTATAGAACCGGTTCCAAGTTTTGTTAATAAATCAGATACATTCATAGGACTTCCATTTGGTACAAATCCCAAAGTATTAGCTTGCCCGGAAGTATATGAAAAATTATCACGAACTGTCCAGCCTCCGCCCAAACCATAATCAAAATTCAACCCGCTTATAATTCCTTTCCAACCGCGACCCTTTGAAAAATCATAATGAGCACTATCACCCTGCGCATTGATTCTTAAAGTTCGGAAACGTGTAGCATTTCCAAGCGGTGAAAATGTACCCAAATTATTACCGGTACCAAGAGCCATAGGCAAAATCCATTGACCATGGTCATTAGTAAATCTTGCAAACCCATTTACAACTCCTTTGTCAAAAACTTTAGTAAGCTGTACTGTAAATTGTCCCCCTTCTTCCGAATTAAATTCAGTATTTCTTATTCCTGGTGAAGTTCTGGCATACCCTCCTACCATATAATAAAACCTTTCGGAAACGGGTCCGCTTAAAACAGCATCAATTCTTTGTTTGCTATAATCAGAGGTACTGTACTTAATTTTTCCTTTGGTTTGATCAGTTCCTTTTATTAAATTAAAGTTTGTGGTTAAACCCGACTCGCCGTTAGAAAATACCGAACTTGGTCCACCTCTCAGCGCTTCAATTAAACCTACCGTTTCATCAATACGAAACATACTGCTTTGTTCAAAGAACGAAAGCGTTTGAGTGCCGTAAATAGGAGCTCCATTGATAGACATAGTTACGAATGGCGCATCACCTGAAGACGGTAAACCTCTTACGAAAATGTTTGCACCTGCTACTCCACCTGAACTTTCCGACCAAACACCGGGAACTAAATCTAATGCCGCAGCCGTGCTTGGAGGCGCTAATCTTTCAAGATCGCGAGGTGATATTGTAGTAATTGAAAAACTTGCCTCTTTCTTTTTTATTCCCGAACCACCGGCAGTACCGGTAACAACCACGCTTTCAAAATTTAAGATATCTTCAGCCAGCGCTACGTCTTTCGTTATTGTTTCATTATCTTTTACTACTACCTTAAATTTCGAGCTTTTATACCCGACCATGCTAACTTTTAAAGTATAAGTTCCTTGTGGAACTTGTTTAATGATATAAATACCATCTGCATTTGTTGCTGCACCGAAATTCGTTCCGGTTAAAAAAACATTTACGCCAGTTAATGCCTCTCCTTTTTGGTCAACTATTTTACCTTTAATTGTGCCTTGTGCATTAATTATTGAACTGGAAACAATAATTACGGATGAGACAATAAATAAAAAAAGTGTCACTCTTCTAAAAAGCATATTACCTCCTGGGTTTATTAATGTTAATATTGGTTAGTATATTAAATTATTGTCAAGGTAAACTTCAAGGCAAGAGTTATGCCAAATAGAAAATAAATAAAAACAGGATATAATCGCTTTAATTAAGGGTTAAAAAAGATTCTAATAACTAAATGAAGAAAAAGAAAATATTATAGAGCAAAATATCTTATCAAATATATAATCGACTTATCAAATATGATATTAAATCTATTTTAATCCGAGTTCTTTACATAACCTGTAAAAATTGGGAGGGGCAATACCCAATAATTTAGAAGCTTCGGCATCTGTTGCGGTTTTATTGCGAATGAACTTAGTATATTTTTTCCTGAATTCAAATTCAGCTTCTTTTAAAGTGGCAATTTTATCGCCGGTCTGTAAAGTGATTTTAAATTTATTGAAGACGGAATTAACACCTAAACTCATTTCTACCGTATCAATATCAATTGATTGATCTGCTAATAAAACCATACGTTGAATAACATTTTTTAATTGTCTAACGTTTCCGGGCCATTGATAATTTAATAAATAATTTCTAGCTTCCGGTGTAAAATCAATATTACCTAATTTAAATTTATTTAGATACCTTTTTAAATAATAATCCAATAGTAAATTAATATCATCTTTCCTTTCCTTAAGAGGAGGTATATGAATATTTAAAATGTTTAACCTATAAAATATATCTTCTCTGAATTTATTTTCATTAATTTCTTTTTTTAAATCTTTATTAGTTGCAGCAATAATTCTTACATTAACAAAAATATCATGTTTTCTACCGATTTTATCTATTTCTCCCGTTTCAAGTACTCTCAACAGTTTAGATTGAGCTTTTAACGGCAATTCACTTACTTCATCTAAGAATAAAGTACCGCCATCCGCTTGCTCAAACAAGCCTATCTTTCCATTTTTTGCATCGGTAAAAGCGCCTTTTTCGTAACCGAACAATTCGCTTTCTATTAAGTCGAATGGTATTGCAGAACAATTAATTGCAACTAGTTTTTCTAATTTTCTCCGGCTTTTAAAATGAATGTTCCTGGCAATTAATTCTTTACCGGTTCCTGATTCGCCTGTAATCAAAATATTAGCATCTACAGGCGCATATTTTTCCAACAAATTAAGTACCTTCTGAAATGAGTCGGATTGACTGATAATTTGCAAATTTTTCATCTGATCTTGTAAATTATCTTCAAGTTTTTTTTGAGATTGTTTATTTTTTTTCTCCAAACAATTTTTCTCAAGCTCCAATAACCTTTTATTATAACCGTTCATTATTGCGAGAATAAAATCTGTTGGTTGATAAATAAAATCTTCAATGTCCATCGGGTTTTTAGTCCCAAACCAGAAAGCTCCGTCTGAAATCAAATCATTCGCAAATTCAGGTTCAGATTGATTAATCGTCATTTTGGTAATAATTACAATCTGCAAAGATTTATCGATAGCTTTAATTTCTTTTATTAATTCTTTACCGTAAAGCCCACCTGAAATTTGGTAATCTAGGATTACCACGTCGCATCTATTTTCGCTGCCTTCTAAAAACTCAAGTGCATCCAAACCGGTAGAAAAAATTTCAATTATTTCAATTTTACCTTCAAATAATTTCAAAGTGTTCTTAATTCTTATTACATCGAATTCTTCGTCTTCTACTATGAGTAGCTTTATTTTAGCAGGTTTCATTTTATCCTTGTGAATTTACTATTTCAATAGTAGTTTTTGTACCTTTGATTTCGTTAACCAAATCTATTTTCCAACCGCACATTCTGCAGCTTTCGTATGCAATATAACATCCGTAACCGGAATTGGTTGAGGGATCTTTCGAAGAAGTACCTTCGGTAAATATCTTTTTTATTCCCAAATTATTGTATTGAAGTAATTCCTCGTTTATTCCAATACCATTATCGCAAATATATAAGTATGTTGTCTGATTATCATCGTCATATACGGTTTTTATATTTATATCAATTTTCCTTTTTTTATTATGATCTATACAATTTTGTATTAACGGTTCAATCATTTGCCAGATCACATATTCATTTATTCGCAGGGTTGGTACTTTTTTATCTAGTTCCAGGTTAATTTTATATTGTGTTCTTTCTTTAAAACCCCTTTTAATTATATTATAAACATTAAATATATTATTATCATTTAAATTTGAATTAAATTTTTTAT
>BDSV01000046.1 GCA_002898075.1 bacterium BMS3Abin03 | reverse complement strand
TACTTTCGATAAAGTTATTAACCTGCATCCTGTAAATGTAAACACCGCTTGCTAATCCTTTAGCGTTAAATTTAATTTCATATCTGTCTGCTTTTTTAAATTCATTTAAAATAGTTGCAACTTCCTGACCGAGTATGTCGTAAACTTTTATTGTTACAATTCCATCTTGAGGAAGTTCAAACCTGATTGTTGTAGTTGGATTGAATGGATTTGGATAGTTATGATATAATTTATAATCTGTAACAGGATTAACCGGTGGTGGAGGTGAGTATGTCATTGAAGTAAAATTATTTTCATATTCCTGAATTGCTCTTAGTACATTTTCTCTCGCGACAGTAATGGAATTGAAAAAATCGGTTCCTCTTCCCATCACATAAGCAATTATTATTTCCTGCGGTTTATCTTTCTCCAGCTTAAACGGACCCGAATTAACAAAATTTCGTTGATCGCTATTTGATATGTTTATCCAGCCAACATCAGTAACCGGGTCTCCAGATGCCCAAAAATGAGGATCTACCTCATTGCAATCTACACCACCACGCACTTCCCCATGCATAAATGTGCAAGGATTCGGATAAAAACCAGTACGGGTTTTGCCCTCTAAATAATTCCTGACTTGTATAACAGTACCCGGATCACCAATATAGGGATCACCTCCCAGATTGAAGGCATGGGAACTAATGTCCAAATTTCTTGAACCGGGGAAAGATTCGCTACTAATCAACCCACCATATTTCACAATTGCTGTATCAGAAGGATCATTAGTTTGAATGATTGGACCCTGCAAAAGCGTAGTAAAAAATGAAGGACAATTTTCTCCATAAATGAAATCAGGAGTGTTGTTATAAGCAAAACCTGAATTAAGCAACGTATCGCATCCAACTAAATCATCGTCATATGCACCCAAGTCTGCATCTTCCCAAATTCCGAGATAAACAGAATCCATTTCATTATCAACAGTTCCCGTATTCAAAATAGAATATTTTATAAACATTACATTTTCCAGTTCCGGTAATGAAGAGTTAAAGACAGTCTGCCTTATTTCAATTCCCTGGGGTTCGACTTCCAACCGCCGTAAAGAATCGGGTACACCATCGTTATAAACGCACCATGCAGTAACATCACCGAGCAATGCGGGCATATCTTCATTTATATCCCATGTACCGTTCCAGTTTTTATCTACAGGATTATAAATACCATCGCCATCTCCATCGTAAAAATCTGCTCCTAATTCTACAGCATCTTTCCACTTTATCCACGATGAACCGAACGGCGGATCATCTTTTTGAACTACATAAAAATAAAATTTTGAATCATCGGGATTAGAGCCAACATTACCCGCCTGATAGTCCTCGATTAAACTAGACGGGGCTACTCCATTCGCCCACAGCTCACCATTGGAAAAACCTGATAAAAAGAAACCGCTCGAAAATAAAAATGTACCCTCATCATATTGCCCTCCAGAGGGGAACTGGATTATTACGTTTTTTGGTACAGCAGAAAAATTATTATCCACATCAGATAAATTGAAGGTTGCATCAATAGTATCCCGTCCTGTTACGAGAGCTATAATACCGTTGTTTAAGAACGGTATTTTCATTTTGTTTGAATTAATATAAATACTGTTTTTGTTATAGCTTACCGGAGGAGTTAGCATCCGGTTGCCGTATATGCCATCGCCGGCATTATTATCTCCATGATCACCGTCATCATATAAAGTCATTTTAGTACCGGAGCTATCGAATACAAGTTCTACATTTTCAACTTCATTATCGTCTTTAACATAAGCAAGAAACAGAAGTGAATCCCGTAGTTGAACATCATTGTGTTTAAAAAGAACCGGTGGGGTATAGGTTTCTATTGTCTTATTTAAATATCCTATTGCGATTTGATTATTAAAAGTAAATTTTGGTGTCGAGTATGAAATAAACGGTTCACCCGTATTTGCGCTTATTGACAAAAATTTATCATCACCAATATAGTAAGTAAATTGCATCTCTTCACTCCAGCTTAGCCCTCCATTACTACTTGTTTTGTAAAAGATGTTATTGTTTATAAATTTTTCATATTGCAATCCGGCAAACTTAATTGTATCCGCTCTTAAATAGGCGAGCCATATTGTACCGCTTTTATCCTTTGTTATGCGTGGTGTTGTTTCGTTTAATTCATTTCCTGCAATTTTAACTGTGTCTCCCCAGGTTACTCCATTATCGGTGCTAAAACGTGCATAAATATCACTATTAGCAGCGAATGCAGAAGATCTGAGTTTGAAAACACAAAACAAAGTATCCTGTGAGATTTCTATAATTGTTTGATCTTCAAAATAATAAAGCCCGTTTCGTTTTATGCTATAAACAGTATCTCCCCAGGTTAGTCCGTTATCATTACTTATTCTGTAATACAATATTGATTGCGGGTTATTTGCGCCCCTGTTGAAGTTTAATAATAAACGGTTGTTATTTAGTTTGGATAACTTCGGATTCGATAAATTTTTTCGTAAAGCGGGAACTGTACCGGAACCCAAAATAATCTGGACATCAGACCAGGTATTTCCGAAATCATCAGAATAAATAAGATTGATTCCCTCACCAAGAACCGACCAGGCAAGAAGTATTCTTCCTGTTTCCGTTCTTATTGCAGTCGGATAAATTTGTACCTGCCCCTCTTCAAGCGAATCAATTGTGATAACAACAGAAGGTTGCTGCCAGGTTACTCCTTCATCATTACTTTTAGTAGAAAAGATTGTATCCTGAGTTTGATTCACGTAAAAAATCATTATATCATTATCAGATAACCAAACAGGAACAGATTCTTTTATTGCCTGCGATTGGTTTTGTACGGGAAGATGTTCTACTTCCGGGATTTGTGCAGGAATATAGTAAGGGATGGAAATTGCTATTAAAAGTAAAAACAGAATTATTTTTGTTTTCATTATTGCCCCACTAATAATACAAATGATATATTAAAGTACTAAAATAAATTTACTAAATAAAGTATTGAGGTTATAAAGCAGTTGGGATAAAATTTTCCGGGAAATTTCCGGTTCATTTAAAATATGTGCTGAGCTATAAACGGCATTTACCCTTTTACCTGGCTATTTATTTTTCCCAGCTTAGCAAGAGGGTTGTAAATCTTTATCCTCAATAATCCGTTATTACTACCAATCCAAAGATTAATCCCGTCAAAATAGAAGGCGAGAAATGTAGAAGTGCGTACATTCAACTGGTTAAGATTAACTTTTTTTACTTTTAAATTATTCCTATTAATAAGGAAGAGTCCTTTACCGTGTTCGATGTTTTGTTTCTTATCAAACGAATAAACACCCGCCCAGATATAATTGCCGGTACGCCCCAATGCATAAATTCCGTTATCTGCCAGACCGTTAACCTGCGAGATTCTCTGCCAGTCTAACCTGCGGTCATAAATATAAATGCCGCCTACATTAAAGCCGGGAGCTTTTTCCGAAGTAAACTCATCGGTACCAAACCAGATACGTTTCCCTTCAAAAAGTAATGATGAGACTGAAACCGATTTACCTTCTTCATTAAACCCGTGTTTCTTGTTGGTTAAATATTTCCATGCAGAAGGATCGGTAAACTTTTTTCTTTTGTCGTACCTGTGCACACCCGATTCCGTTCCGAACCAGATCAAGCTGTCGCCGTCGAGCGCAATAGATTTTATATTGTTCGATTTTTGATCTTTCCCCTGGATGCGATTAATATCTACATACCGCCGCCTTTTTACATCGAGCCGTGTAATGTTACGGAATCTTCCTATCCATAATACATTCTGTTGAGGGTCGTATTTCAGAACCCGTATCCAATTACCGAATTGCCCACCCTGAGCAAATTTTCTTCTGCTCCATTTTTTTCTTTTCTTATTATAGATAAACAAACCTTCGGTAGAACCAGCCCAAACGTAATCTTTATTTACTTCGATGGTATAGAATAAATCAGTATCGAGATTACCGCTCTTTGTTGAAAAGTTTATCCACTTATCATCCTTAAATGAATATCTGTAAATCCCCTGCCCGTAAGTGGATATCCAAAGATAAGCATCTTCTTTAGCAATACCTGTTACGGTAGCGCCTTCCAGGTAAATCTCAGATTCAATCTGCCCGTAAAAGACTGTTGTAAATAAAAAGAAGAAAATCAGGAATAATTTTTTCATCCGTTTATAATTTTAATAGCTTTCATCTTTGGAAGGGAAATCACCTTTTCTAACATCATCAATATAACCTTTAACTGCTTTACCTATTTCTTCAGCCAATGCTGCATAGTAGCGGACAAATCTCGGATGAAAATCGGTATTTAGACCGAGCATATCGGGCGTAACCAATATTTGTCCGTCGCAGTGCATACCGGCACCAATACCTATCGTAGGAATATTTATAGATTCGGAAACTTTTTTAGCAAGTGAAGCGGGAATTTTTTCCAGCACCAATGCAAACGCACCGGCATCTTCAACAATTTTAGCGTCGCTTAAAATCTCTTTAGCTTCTTCATCCGTCCTTCCGCGTTCCCTGTAACCGCCGTATTGATGAATACTCTGCGGCATCAGCCCGATATGCGCCATAACAGGAATTCCATACTCGGTAATTTTATGGATCGTATCGGCAACCCGCTTACCGCCTTCAAGCTTAACCGCACCGGCAGGAGTTTCCTTCATTATTCTTCCGGCGTTCCTGAATGCTTCGTCGACATTTAATTGGTAAGACATAAACGGCATATCAACTACAATCATCGCACGGCTTACTCCTTTTGCAACGGCTTTTGTATGGTAGATCATCTCATCCATAGTTACCGGTAAGGTTGTTTCATTCCCCTGAAAAACATTACTCAACGAATCACCAACCAAAAGCACATCAATTCCGGCTTCATCCAACAGCTTTGCGGTAATAAAGTCATAAGCCGTTAATGCAGTAATTTTAATTCCCTTTTGCTTTAACTTGAGGAGTGCCCTGGTTGTAACCCGTTTTATTTCTTTTTCAATACTCATTTTTGTTATCCATTATATTATGCAAATAATATTCCGCTTCCGCTTTTTCAAATTTATTATTGAAGTATATCTCAAATCCTTTTTTAATCGATCCGGCAAGTTTATTATAATCTATTTCCATATTTAAAATTTCAGACAGTGAAATTGTTGTATTATCAATTTCATTTTTAATTGTCTGTAACGATTTATTATCTACATTCAAATAATCGATAATTCTTTTATGATAATCACCGCACAAGATAGAGCCATGCTGAAGCAGCGTATCACCGATTTTTCGCTGTGCGCTTCCTACAAGTTTTTTCCCGTCAAAATTAATTTCATTCCTTGCAGCAACGGCAAAACAAACCATTCCTTTTTCCTGTTTATAAAATTGATGGAAGTTGGGCTGCGAGTATTCCAGCTCAAGCCGGTTTAAACTTCTATCAAAAAGTGATATCCCTTTTTTCAGAGCAAGGTTTATTTCTTTATATAATTCTTTTACCGAATATTTATTCCCAAGATGAAAGATAACCGAGTACGTTAATTCATCCGAATGTAAAATTGCTCTGCCGCCGGTCGGTCGTTTTACAATATCCAGACCATCTTCTCTTACTTTATCAGCAAGTAACGATTCTTCAGATTGATTTGCCCCAAGAGAAATACAAAATGGTTCCCACCGGTACAACCTTAATATTGCTTCATCCGGTTGAAGGTTAGTTGTTAGATCGAGATCAAAATCCATATTAAATCGACCGGAATTAAGACCGGTGTTGAGGAATTTCCATTTCATCTGATTATAATTTTAAATTTTGGTCAGATGGAACTCGTCCCGATAAATCGGGACTCGTTTCATCTTCCTATTATTCCACGGTCACTGTTTTCAATAAAGTTTATAACATTTTGTACTAATTTATGCTCACCCATTTCAATTTTAATCTTCTCAATTGCTTGTGAAACGTTCATTCCCGAATCATAAATTAACGTATAAACTTTTTTAAGAGTCATTATATCATCATTTGAAAATCCCCTGCGTCTTAAGCCGATCACATTCAACCCGTGGAACTTAAGAGGTTCGTTACCTGCAACAACATAGGGAGGTACATCTTTTACTATTCTGAATGCTCCGCCTGTCATTGAATGCTGCCCGACCTTACAAAACTGGTGAACCGGGGTACATCCACCGATAATAACATAATCTTCAATTGTTACATGCCCGGCAACCTGAACGCCGTTTGCTATAATACAATTATCTCCAATGATTACATCATGAGCAACATGAGCATAAGCCATTAGCAAACAATTTTTTCCAACTTTAGAGTAACCCGTATCTACCGTACCTCTATGAAGTGTTACAAATTCCCGTATGATTGAATCATCACCCAAATAGAAGCAAGATTCTTCATTATCAAATTTCAGATCCTGCGGGATGTTTGAAACGGCAGCTCCCTGCATAATTTTTACCCTGTCACCAATTCTTGCTCCATTATAAACAGCAGCGTGAGGCCCAATCCGGCAGTCGTTACCTATCTCAACATCATCTTCAATAAATGCAAAGGGACCGATAGTAACATTATCGCCTATCGTTGCTTTTGAGCTTACTATTGCAGTCGAATGAAAATTATTCATCTTCGTACGATACTATTCTTTAAATTGGCTGGGTTTGTCAACAATTCCCGCCATAAAATCCGCCTCGGCAACCAATACATCGTTTACATAAGCCCGCCCTTTCATTGTAACAAGCTTACTTTTTTTGTTGATAAGTTCCACTTCCAAAAACAGTTGATCGCCCGGGAAAACAGGTTTTCTGAATTTTGCATTATTAATTTGCATAAAGTAAACAAGTTTCTCTTCGGGATTAGGAATTGAGTTCAGCAAAAACACACCGCCTGTTTGTGCCATAGATTCTATTATTAATACGCCTGGCATTATCGGATTACCGGGAAAATGACCCTGGAAAAACGGTTCGTTCATAGTTACGGATTTTACACCTACAACCTTTTTATCTAATTCCATATCGACAATTTTATCAACAAGCAGGAAAGGATACCTATGCGGAAGTATTCTTTCTATTGCGGCGGTATCGAAAACAACACCTTCCTTTTTAACAAACTGAAATTTCTTAACGAGTTTTTTCTGTTGATATAGTTTTCTTATCTGCTTCACAAATTCAACGTTGGCTTTATGACCGGGGCGTGCGGCAAGTATTTGTGCTTTGATTGGTGCGCCTATTAGTGCAAGGTCGCCTAACAGATCTAACAATTTGTGTCTTACCGGTTCATTTTTAAAGCGAGGTTTCTTGTTATTTAAAATCCCGTTTTCGCCTAAAACAAATTCGGCATTAAGCCCGATTTTTTTGCCGAGAGATTTAAGATCATTCTTATTTAATTGATGATCGACGATAACTACTGCATTATCAAGATCGCCTCCTTTTATTAAACCCTGGTCCGCCAGGTCTTCAACTTCGCTCAAAAAACAGAACGTTCTTGCCGAAGCAAACTCCTTCACAAATTCTTTCTCTAAATTGAACAGACCGGTATGCTGGCTTCCTAAAGCAGGGTTCTGATAATCGACCATTACGGTTATCCTGTAATCATCAAGCGGAAGTGCGACAATATCGATATCCTTGTCCTCATCGTGAAACATAACGGTTTTATCAATAATAAGATAATCTTTCGGAGCTTCCTGATGTTCGAATCCTGCTTCCTGCAAAACATTAACATAAGGCAGAGCGCTTCCATCCCCAACCGGCGGTTCTATTCCGTCTAATTCAATAATTATGTTATCAATCTGAAGCCCGGCTATAGCAGCCAGCACATGCTCCACAGTATGAATTTTAGCTTCACCGATTCCGATTGTTGTCCCGCGTGATACATCAATTACATTATCTGCAATGGCAGGTATTTCGGGTCTGCCGCCAAGGTCTGCACGAATAAAACGTATTCCGTAATTTTCCGGTGCCGGTTTAAAAGTCATTTTACATTCCGTACCGGTATGTAAACCAATACCAGACATCATAACCTCTTTAGCAATGGTTCTTTGTTGTTCTATCATATAATTGTCCTGACAAAATTTATAAGGTTAAAAACTAACCCGATAAAATACCAAGATGAGAAAAGAATTACAATAAAAGGTGATCCGATTAAAAGCAGCGGAGTAAGAAGAAGCTAAGACTTTTTGTCAAACTGTTTTTTCAATTGTTCAATTTCTTTTTCCAGTAATTTAATACGTTCGGAATAATCGGGCAAATTACGAATGTGAGCTTCGAGGCGATGAGCAGTTTTCATTTCCTTGGCAGGATAACCAAAGTATAACCCGGGTTTTTTAATCGATTTGGAAACACCGGATTGTGCTAAGATAATTACGTTGTCGGTTATTTCAAGATGCCCTGCAAGACCCACCTGACCGGCGAATATACATTGGCTGCCGATGGTAGTGCTTCCCGAAATACCGGTTTGTGATGAGATCACGGTATTCTCGCCAACAACAACATTATGAGCAATCTGAACCAGGTTATCTACTTTAACACCTTTTCTAATTATTGTCGATCCGAGAGCCGCCCGGTCAACAGCAACGTTAGCACCTATTTCAACATCGTCTTCAATTATCACATTACCTATCTGCGGTACTTTTTCATAAATGCCGTTTTTATCAGGATTAAAACCGAAGCCGTCCGAACCGATAACAGCACCCGGATGAATTATCGCTCTTTTTCCTATTTTGCATTTTTCTCTTATGCTTACGTTCTGAAAAATAAGCGAGTCGTCACCAATTACAACATTATCGGATAAAACGGTATTATGGAATATCTTTACATTGTCTCCTATCCTACAGCCGGCAGATACAACAACGTTTTTACCTAGTGCAACATTTTTCCCGGTTACCGCACTATTATGCACAAAAGCAGTTTCATCAATACCTTCAAGGGGGAATGATGGGGATAAGTAATTAATAATAATTTTGCCGAATGCTTTATCGGGCGCTTCTGCTTCAATATATGTTATATCGTCGCGGGTTTTATTAAAACCGGGTTTTACAATTATAGCGGAAGCTTTTGTGGTTTCGAAATATTTTTCGAACATTGAAAGATAAAGAAAAGTAAGCTCGCCTTTTTTAGCTTCATCAATTCTTGCTACTCCGGAAATTATTAAGCTATCGTCGCCAATAATTTTTCCGTTAACAAGTGAGGCAATTTTTTTTAGAGATTGATTCATTACTGTTCCATCTTAAGCTTTTCCAAAACTCTTGCAGTTAAATCATATTCGTCCTTAGCATACAGGAGCAAAATATCACCGCTTCTGTCGAACACGAAATCCAGGTCGTCTTCCTCCGCAATTTCCTGAATAGCATTAAAGATTTTATTTTGCACCGGCTTCATCAATTCATCCTGCTTTTGAAAAAGCTCTCCGTTGGTACCGAATTTCTTTTCCCTGAAATCAGAGATTTTTTTCTCCAGATCGTTAAGCTCTTTCTTAGCATCGGCTCTGGTTTGATCTGTCATAATAAGATTTCTCTTATCAAAATCATCCTTTTTCTTTTTGTAATCAGCTTCCATTCCCTTTAGTTCATTCTGCCAATCACGGATTAGGGTTTCGAGTTTTTGACGCGCATCCTGCACATCGGGAAGGTTATCCATGATCGTATCGGAATCGACATACCCAATTTTAAGCTGAGAATATATTGAAGGAGAAAGCAAAAAGAAAAGTGCGATGAGAGTAATAAATATTTTTTTCATAATAAAAATGAAGTGATGTTTCTAATTTAAAATAGGTTCCCTCGATTTGAAGGAACCTAATCGAATATTATTTTCTAAAAGAACTATTTCCCTCTTTTTAGCTGATCGAGAACTTTAAAAGTAATATCGAAAGCAGCATCGGCATAGAGCAGCAAAATATCGCCGCTTTTATCAAACACAAATTTCATACCTTCTTCTTTAGCTACCTTTTCAATTGCTGCATAAATTTTATCTTTTACCGGTGAAAAAATTTCTTCCTGCTTCTTATAAATCTCTCCATCGGGCTGAGAAAATTTTTGTCTTCTGAAATCGAGGATTTGCTGTTCCATTTGTACCAGAGTTTGCTGGGCTTGCACCTGTTGATCTTGGGGCATCGTGTTTGCCTGTTTCTGATAGTTAGTTAATTGCTGCTGATATGCAAGTGTCATAGAATCGAGTTTAGAAGACCATAAATTAGTCAGTGCATCCAGATCACCCTGCGCTTTGATAGCAGCAGAATACTGGGTTAGAATAACCTGCGAATCCACGTACCCAATTTTTAATCCCTGAGCAAATAAACTACTCCCGCCAATCAACGAAAATATTGCGATAATTAAAAAATGCTTTTTCACTAAATTTTTCCTCTCATTATATTAATAATTAAACTATTAGAAACCTTTTCCGAACTGAAAATGGAAAAGCCATTCCGGGTTTTTTCCGTCGGTAATTTTCCTGTCGAAACCATAACCTAAGTCAAAGCCGATAAGACCGATTGGGTTAATAAGAATTCTCGCACCAAAACCAACAGATCTTCGAAGATCAAAAATATCTGTTTTCTCAAAGTTTTCAAAAACATTTCCTGCCTCTGCAAATACAAGCATATAAAGCGGCATAGGTTCAAGAGTAACAGCAAATCTAATTTCCGCTCCGAATTTTGTCATTACTCTTCCGCCGATAATTTGTCCGAAAACATTCCTGGGACCCACAGAACGATCATCGTAACCCCTTAAGGGAACGGTTGCAATAACCAGCCCGTTACCGCCCATAAAGTAAAATTCAAACGGCTGAATTGGCGTATCCTTAACTATCTCATCAATATAGCCAAAGTTTGCAACTGTATAAAATGCCAACCGGTTTGTATTAAAAAGTCTTTTATACCATTCGGCTTTAAAGCTCAGTTTCAGGTAATCTACATCTCCCGGGAGAAATGGACCGCCGGATATCTCGGTACTTAAAGTAACACTGGAACCTGTTGATGGGAAAATAGGATTATCGATATTTCTCCTGCTTAATGTTGCGCCAAGTGTATATTGATTTGTTTTCCCTTCTCTATAATAACTCTGCCCATTGATCACATCGTTATACTGATAACGAAACAGTCCCTGAATGTAGAAAAAATCATCGGGCCATCTCAATCTTCTTCCGACAGTTAAAGTTCCACCGGATTGTCTTAAATCATAAATGTACTGTTGCCTTGTATCGAACACCTGAAGCCCGACAGAGGTTGGTGTATCGAATAGCCATGGCTCGGTAAAACCGATAGTAAAGGTACGATAAACATTCCCCACACCAAATTGCCAGTTAAAATTAAGTATTTGCCCGCCGCCCATTGAAAACGGTTCGGCAATTGAAAAATTTGTCAGGGTTACGCCAATCGACCCGCTAAAGCCAAAGCTTCCGCTATACCCAACGGAGGCATTGAGATAGTCACTCGATTTCTCTTCCACATTAAATGAAACTGCAACGGAGCTATCGCTTTCAATTTGTGTCCCTATTCCCTGAGGCCCATACAGTTTTTCGACATTAAAATACTGAAGGTTTGCAAGCTGTTGAATACTTCTAAAGAGCAAGCCCCTGTTAAAATAATCGCCGGGAATAGTATAAAGCTCTCTTCTAATTACTTTGTCTTTCGTTTTTGTATTGCCGGTTATATTAACCTTGGATACTCTAAATTGATTTCTTTCATCAACCCTGATTATAAGATCGACGGAATCCTGTGCAACTCTTACTTCTTCCGGCTCAATGCTGAACATGAGGTATCCATTATCCAGATATAGTGCAGAAACATCGTTTTGTTTTTCATTTCCCCTCAGGTTTTTCTGAAATTTTTCATAATCATAAACATCGCCTTTGGCAAACTTCAACCTACTTGAAAGAACCTTATCGGGATAAACCGTGTTCCCTTCCCAAATTATATTTCTTACTTTATACTGCGGTCCTTCGTAGATGTATAATATTATTTTAAGATCTTTATTGTTGTTATAATAAACAAGTGAATCGCGCATTATATCTGCGTCCCTGTAGCCATGGCTTCGATAAAAATCTATCACTAACTGTTTATCTTTTTTATAATTTTCGGGATTAAAATCTGCACTCGACCAGAACTTCCACCATTTAGCGACACTGGTTTCATCCATTGTCCCGATTAATTCATCGTCGTCAAAAGCTTTATTGCCAACAAACTCTATATCTCTTACAACTACTTCATCACCTTCTTCAATAGTTAATTTTAGAATAACACGATCTTTTATTTTACTAATAAGATTTTTATACGTTCGGTCCCCGGAAGGATATTCAACAGGAAGTTCATCGGAAAAATCTCTTTCATTTCTCCAGATCACGGTAATATCATCGTCGAGGGTATCGGCTGAAAAGTATGAATAAGTCCGGGCTTCAATCTTAGCATTCAGATATCCTTCCTCCGCATAAAGATCGAGCACTTTTCTTTTCAGGTTGGAAATATCTTGCGGCTTTAAAATCGATCCTCTTAAAAAGGTTATTTTTTGTTCGATGTCATCGGTGTCAATTTCATCATTACCTTCAATTACAACTCTTTCAACCCTAGGATATTCTTTCACTTTAATCACTAAAAAAACTCCGTCGGCAACTTGTTTATCAATCAGAATTTGAATATCCTCGAAAATATTTAACGCCCATAACTGCCGGATAGCATTAAGTGTCTGGTCGCCGGGTATTTGAATTTCATCACCAACTTTCAGCCCGCTGTTCAGAATAATTGTAGATGGGTCGGCAGATTTGTTTCCAACGACAGAAATACCCAGGATTTTATAGGTAACAGTTTGTTGCGCTAAGAGTTGTAATGTTAATAATAATAAAACAATAAGAAAAAACTTATACAATTTCAGTCGGAAGATCCTGAACATTCTTGATCCCTTTACTATTCTTTATTTGTTCACTAACTTTACCGAATCTACGTTCTCTATTCTGAAATTCTCTGATTGAATTATAAAGATGTTTCCGGCTGAAATCCGGCCACAGGACATCTAATATTACAAACTCGGTATATGCAATTTGCCACAGAAGAAAATTACTTACTCTAAATTCACCGCTTGTTCTAATCAACAAATCCGGATCGGGCATATTTTTGGTAGTTAAACAGCGTTGAATAATTTTTTCGTTAATTTCTTCCGGTTTGATTTCTTTGTTTAAAATTTGTCTGGATATACTTTTAATTGCCTCAATTAATTCCCATCTCCCGCTGTAACTGAGCGCCAGGTTCAAAACCATTCGTTTATTGTTCTTCGTTCTTTCTATATCCCTGGAAAGTTGTTCCTGAACAGCTACCGGCAGTGAATTTATATCACCTATACATGTAAGTTTTATATCGTTTTTATTCAGTTCATTTAATCGTTCTCTAAGACTTTTCAACAGGAGGCGCATTAGTGTTGAAACTTCGTCTTTCGGACGCTTCCAGTTTTCGGTAGAAAACGTATAAAGCGTTAAATACTTTACACCCACTTCTGCACAAGCTTCAACAATATCTCTAACAGTATCTACACCTCTCTTATGCCCGGCAACTCGCGGTAAGCCCTTCTTTTTTGCCCACCTGCCGTTACCATCCATAATTATAGCTATGTGCCGAGGTATTTCACCGGAATTTTTTATTTCTTCTTGAAGAATCTCGTCTGAACGAGATTGCTTTTTACCCACACCGAACCCTTTAAAAATGATTAAGCGTGTAAAATTAAACCTACACTACTATAATGTCAAGGTAACAATTACATAAAAGAACTTAATAAATCCTAATAATTATGATATTAAGAATAAAAATAATAGGAAAGGTAAAAAGGTATGAGATTACGGATCGGGTATAAAACCGATATGAAAAACTTTAACATTGCGATTCAGATCAAGAGAATAATACATTTTTATCCAGCATATCTTCTTTGTTTATTTTGAGGCGCCTGTCGATAATTTGAAATAATTTAATGTTCTTTCTGGCATCCGGCTGGAGCTGCTCTAAAATTAACTTTGCTTGTTTGTAATAAGCCGCGGGAACTCCAAGGAAGAGCATTACTTTCTTATTTGTATATTTGGTGTGACGTGTCGCAAGATAATTTAATTTATCAATCAAGTTTCCGCTGTTGAAATCGTTTTCATTTAAAGTAACTCCAATTGCGTAATCATTCTTATACCTTGCAATTATATCAACTTCGAACCCTCCTACCCTGGACGGCTCCGGCAGGTATGTACCGTACTTCCTGAATACGGTCATATAACCTCTT
>BDSV01000045.1 GCA_002898075.1 bacterium BMS3Abin03 | reverse complement strand
AGGATGGCTGATACAATAATTACAGGGGGAGCAGAAGCTCCGATTACGGAACTGGGCGTTGGTGGATTTAATGCATCGCGTGCTCTATCTACCAGAAATGATAGTCCCGAAACAGCAAGCAGACCATTTGATTCGACCAGGGACGGTTTCGTAATAGGTGAAGGTGGCGCTGCGTTAGTTTTAGAGGAACTTGAACATGCCAGAAAACGCGGGGCAAAAATTTATGCAGAGGTTGTGGGTGCCGGTCTTTCGGCTGATGCTTATCATATTACTGCTCCTCATCCGGATGGAAAAGGTGCAATCCTTTCGATGAAGATGGCTCTTCGAACCGCAAACATTTCAATCGCCGATGTTGACTATATTAATATGCATGGAACATCGACACCGTTAGGCGATATTGGAGAAACAAAAGCGATTAAAGAATTGTTCGGCGAACATGCTTTTAAAATGAATGTATCATCCACCAAAAGTATGACCGGTCATCTGTTAGGTGCGGCGGGTGCAGTAGAAGCAATTGCATCTATTCTTACCGTTAAGAATGATATTATCCCTCCTACAATTAACTTCGAGTATCCGGATCCCGAATGTGATCTTAATTATACTTTTAACAAAGCGGTGAAACGAAAAGTTAACATTGCAATGAGCAACGCCTTCGGATTCGGCGGGCATAATACTTCCGTGCTGTTTAAAAAATTCAAAGAGTGAATGGGCAAAATTTAACGTTAACAGGTAATAAATGAATTCCCTCTAAAAAAATAGTACCTCTAATTGTCATTCCGACAGCGAATACCGGTCTATTGCTTGTACATCAACTTTATTGGGGAATGTTCAAAAAGAGCTTTGTGAACCTTTGTGTCTTTGAGGCAGATGTGTCAAATTTGTTCAATATTATAAATTTTTTTGTTGCCACAAAGATTCCAAGATTCACTAAGAGTTTTTATTTTTTGGACAGCCGTAATTTATAAGCAAAAGTAAATTATGACGCTATCCACATATCTACCTGCTATTTTAGCCAAATCCGATATTTGTTTTATAAATTTAGTCCATATTATTTTTCACCATTTGGTGAAACACTATTTAGTGAAAAATAATTTTCAGCACCCGTCAATATCTTTATAGCTATCCTTCTTATACTTTACTGAATTTTTAATTTTCTCCGGAACTATCCATTTATGATATGCTAAGTATAAAAGCGAACCGGCTGCTATTATTCCTGCAATTAATAAAATCCTGCTTAGCGGAGTGCCGAATGCAGTTTGATCAGTTAAGGCATTTATGGAATCTCGAACTGAATTCTCCCCAGCTATTTTAAGTGAATCTATGATCATCGCATTTCTAAGATAGCAAAATTTCTTATCGAAAATGGTCTTAAAGCTGACATAAATTTTTTTCGTTTATCAATTCTGTCTCAAAAACTCTTGTAAAAGAACGGTTAAACCTGTAAGTTTTTTCTTTAATTTTATCTGATTTTAGCAGCAAATAATGGTTAATAATTAGAGGGAAATATGTCTGAAAAACTTGTAGAATGTGTGCCGAATTTTTCCGAAGGGAGAAATAAAGAAGTAATTAAACAGATAACCGATGAGATTGAAAAAGTAGAGGGAGTTAAACTGCTCGACGTTGATCCCGGTTCCGATATGAACCGTACTGTAGTTACTTTTATCGGCGCACCGGAAGGTGTAAAGGAAGCGGCTTTTAATGCAATAAAAAAAGCATCGGAATTGATTGATATGCATACTCACAAGGGTTCTCATCCGCGAATGGGCGCAACCGATGTCTGCCCGTTTGTACCTGTAAGCGGAATAACAACTGAAGAGTGCATTGAACTTTCTAAAGATGTTGCAAGGAGAGTAGGCGAAGAACTCGGTATTCCGGTTTATCTTTATGAGAAATCAGCGCAGATGCCGGAAAGGGAAAACCTGGCTATCATCAGGCAAGGTGAGTACGAAGCGCTTGAAGAGAAATTGAAAAAACCGGAATGGAAACCAGACTTCGGACCAGCAGAGTTTAATGCAACTGCAGGCGCAACTGTTATCGGCGTTAGAGAATTTTTAATAGCTTATAACATTTCGCTCAATACACGCGAAGTACTTCACGCAACCGATATTGCTTTTGCACTTAGAGAAAAGGGGAGATCGGCAAGGGAGGGGAAGACCGGCAGCCCTTTCTATTATAAACGGGCGAAGATATTAAAATATAAAGATGGTGAATATCCCTGCGGACTCGATGACTTTACAGGTAAAACTATTGATGAAACCATAAAGCACTGTAAGAAAGAGCATGGTTTTGATCTTATTGAATTGCTTAAGTTGAACGGAGTTGACCCGAAGCATCCCGAAGGACAGTCTGTTAAGATTCCCGGTAAGTTCAAGCATTGTAAAGCAATCGGCTGGATGGTGCCCGAATATGATCGTGTACAGATTTCGATCAACCTTACTAATTATAAAGTTACCTCGATGCATCACGTACTTGAGGAAACCAGGAAGCTTGCTGCCGAAAGGGGATTGGTGGTAACTGGCAGCGAGATTGTCGGGATGGTTCCTTACCCCGCTTTGCTTGAAACGGGAAAATTTTATCTGAAGAAGCAGGGCAGATCGACGGGCATTCCCATTCGTGATATATTAAATACTGCAGTACAGTCACTCGGATTGAACGATGTATCCGAATTCAAAATAGAAGAACGTGTATTAGGATTGCCGAAGAATCCCGGAGATGCACTCGTTGAATTAAAAGTAACCGATTTTGTCGATGAAGTTTCGCGCGAATCCCCGGCGCCCGGCGGCGGTTCGATAGCAGCTTTATCGGGAGCTTTAGGTGCGGCGCTTTCATCTATGGTTAGCAATCTTACCGCAAATAAAAGAGGAAGTGAGCTTGTTGATGACATTCTGAATGAGGCGGCTGATAAATGTCAGGAAATTAAAAACGCTCTTGTTAAAGCCGTTGATGACGACACAAATGCCTTCAATGCTTATATGGAAGCCCGACGATTGCCGAACAAAACCGAAGAACAGAAGAGAGCAAAAGAGGACGCAATGCAGAACGGACTCAAACAAGCCGTGCGGGTTCCGTTGAATACTGCACAGTTAAGTTATAAAGCGATTGAAATTGCAGAAGTGGCAGCACAGAACGGTAATCCCAATTCGATAACGGATGTTGGTGTTGGTGCACAAGCTGCATACACGGGTGTGCTCGGCGGTATTTATAATGTGCTGATAAATCTAAAAGATATAAAAGATGATAAGTTCAACAAAGAGATGAAAAGCACCTGTGCTGATCTCAAAGCAAAAGCACAAACAAAGCTGAATGATGTTTTAAACTATGTTGAATCGAAGCTGAACGCGTAAGTGATGCTTCCCGGGAAGTCACGGAATTCAAAAATTAATAGAATATGGAAATTGATTTATATACGGGAAACACCGGTCTTAGATTTACAGACAATCAGAAATACCGGATTGTAAGAGGCAAATAATCTTTCATTTTTTGTTTTTATTTTATTCATTTAAAAAAATTAAAATGTTATGGATGACCAGAAGAATATTTTATTTGTAAAAAATATGGTCTGCGGCAGATGTATTAGAGTAGTCCGGGAAGATTTAGAAAATCTCGGTGTAGAAATTAAATCGATTATTCTTGGTGAAGTTGAAACTGCAAAACCATTGACTCAACTTCCAATTAATCGGATTTCCGAAACGCTTCAACAAAGCGGTTTTGAATTAATAGAAGATAACAAAGCTAAAATTATAGAAAAAATTAAGAAAGAAATTATCTCGGCAATTCAACAATATGAGAAAGTTAATTTGGAAGAAATAAATTTTTCTTCATACTTAAGCGATAAGTTAAATAAAGATTATCCGTACCTAAGTTATCTTTTTTCGAAGACCGAAGGAATTACAATTGAACATTTTGTTATAATGCAGAAAATAGAGAAAGCAAAAGAATTTTTAAAATATGGTGAATTAACACTTAGCGAAATAGCTTATTGGCTTGGATACAGCTCAGTTCAACATTTATCACGCCAATTCAAAAACATCACCGGATTTACTGCAAGTCAATACAAATCCAACATAAACAGCCATCGAAAATCTATAGATAAAGTTATATAATAATTTCATTATAATTTTATAACCTTTTCTCAAAAAAGTATAACGGATCAAGCCCGGCTCATAGATAACTTTGTAAAGTTATTTTTAAGATAAATTAGCTTGAGGTTAAAAAATGGCACGTCGAGAATTTAGAATAGAAGGAATGTCTTGCCATCATTGTGTAATGTCGGTTGAAAAAGAACTTAGAAAAATAGGCGTTGATTCGTTTAAGGTTACGATTGGGTCAGCAAAAATAAATTACAACGAGAAAAAAATAAGTACAAGCAATTTGGAAAACGCTATAAAAAAAGCGGGATACCAGGTTGTTAATTGAAAAAATATTTTGAAGAAAAAAATCTTTGAAATTAGAACTTTCATTTTTTATAGATATTGTTTTCAGTTTTAATTGAAGAAAGGAGATTAAGATGGAACAGATAAAAATTCATAAATTAAATGTTAAAGGAATGACATGTGCCAGTTGTGTCGCTTCTGTTGAAAAGTCACTTAATAAACTGGATGGCGTAAAAACTGCGGTTGTAAATTTTGCTACAGAATCAGCATCCATAAAATATGATCCTGACAAAGTAACATTAAACGATTTTAAGAAAGCCGTACAAAATGCGGGGTATGATGTTCTAGACAGACACATAGCCAAAACGTTGAAAATTGAGGGGATGACATGTGCCAGTTGTGTTTCACATGTAGAGAAAGCGCTCAATGGAATAGACGGGGTTGAAAAGGCAACTGTAAACCTGGCAATGGAAACAGCTCATGTTTCTTATAATCCGGAGAGTGTGGATTTTAACGATTTTGTAACGGCAGTGAAAAATGTTGGTTATAAAGTAGTACGGGAAAGTACGTCTGATACAGATACCGTTACAGAGAATATTGACTGGGATCAACAAAAAATGGAAAAAGCCCGCTTTAAAATGTGGCTATCGTGGAGTATAACAATTCCAATTATTCTTTGGATGATTCCGGTGATGGTATGGGATTATTATTTCCTCGGCACATTAAGTTATAATCTCGGGATGTTGATATTAGGCGGTGTGGTATTGTTTTACCCGGGCTGGGAAACCTTACGCAGTGCCTGGAAATCCGCTATTCATTTGGCGCCTAATATGGATGTGCTAATTGCAATGGGCACATTAGCTTCCCTGGCAACTGGTTTCGTGGCTATTTTTCACGAGTTCGGAATTGGACCGGCTTTCTACAGCTTTGCAGGTGTTGCAGGTATGATAATGGCTTTCCATCTTACAGGCAGATATATTGAAACCAAAGCCAAAGGTCGTGCATCGCAAGCAATTAAAAAATTACTTACCCTTGAAGCAAAAGAAGCTTCGATTGAAAAAGATGGGAAAGAAGTTAAGGTCCCTATGAATTCACTTCAAAAGGGTGATATTATGGTTGTGCGCCCCGGAGAAAAAATACCTACAGACGGCGTTGTAGTTAATGGTAAAAGCAGCGTTGACGAATCACTTGCCACCGGTGAATCGATGCCCGTTGAAAAATCAGAAGGTGATAAAGTAATTGGGGCAACAATTAATAAAAATGGTTTATTAAAAATTGAAGCAACCAAAATAGGTAAAGAAACTTTTTTAAGCCAAGTTATAAAAATGGTTGAAGAAGCTCAGGGTTCTAAAGTTCCTATTCAAGCTTTTGCCGATAAGGTTACTGCGATATTTGTTCCTATAGTAATTGGAATTGCTCTTTTAACATTAACACTTTGGCTTGCATTTCCTTCCTTTTGGGATGGTATTGCAAGATGGGCCGGAACGTTTTTGCCATGGGTTAACCCGAATATGGGAATAATCGCACTTGCTATTTATGCCACGGTAGCTGTGCTTGTAATTGCTTGTCCATGTGCTCTTGGATTAGCAACTCCTACTGCATTAATGGTGGGTTCAGGGCTGGGCGCTGAAAACGGTGTGCTAATTAGAAAAGGTGCAGCGATTCAAAACATGAAAGATGTTACTACTATTGTACTAGATAAAACCGGTACTATTACCGAAGGAAAACCCGGTATCACAAATATAATTACATTAAATGGAATGAGTGAAAATGAATTGGTTTATCTTGCCGGCAGTGCCGAAAGCGGATCTGAACATCCGCTTGGGGAAACAATTGTAAATTATGCAAAATCTAAGAATAACCAAACTTTGGAAATCTCAAACTTCGAAGCTATTAGCGGAAGAGGCATCAAAGCTACAGTAGATGATAAAAATGTTTTGGTTGGAACAGAAAAATTAATGACTGAATCCGGAATTTTTATTGATAATGAAGTACTCGAACAAAAAGCAGAACTAGAGAGTCAAGCTAAGACCGCTATGTTTATTGCAGTTAACAAGCAGCTTAACGGAATTATTGCCGTAGCAGATAAAGTAAAACAGGATAGTAAAAGAGCTATTGCAGAATTCAAAAAATTCGGCTTGGAACCCGTTATGATTACCGGAGATAATGAAAGAACTGCAAAAGCAATTGCAGCCGAAGTAGGCATAACGCGCGTTATTGCAAATGTACTTCCCGATGAAAAAGCTAAAGAAGTGAAAAATCTTCAAAATAACGGCGAAATTGTAGCAATGGTCGGCGACGGAATAAATGACGCACCTGCTCTAACGCAGGCCCAGGTTGGCATTGCTATTGGTACCGGAACAGATGTTGCTATTGAATCGGGTGATATTGTTTTGGTTCAAGGTAAGCTTAGTGCGGTAATAAAAGCAATTAAATTAAGCCGTGCAACATTCAAAAAAATTAAACAGAATTTATTTTGGGCCTCATTTTATAATCTTATTATGATCCCGATTGCTATTATCGGTGTTATGCATCCGGTATTAGCTGAAATTGCTATGGCTTTAAGTTCTATTAATGTTGTAACAAATTCAAAACGACTTCAAAAAGCAAACATTCAACCGGATTATTCGACAGAATAAAAATAATATCGTTCAACGTTGAAGTTATTTGACAGATAAATATTCTTAGAAGATGGAATCTTTTTTATCCGATAAACTGTAATCCAAATTTTATCGGTAAAAGATTCCATCTTTTTTTTTACAATAAATAACGGCTGAAAACTACTCTACACAAAGCGTTTAAATTTACTTCCAATAATATTCGGCAGACGAATTTAGTTCTCTGTCGATTTCCAGCAGACGATTATATTTGGCAATACGCTCACTGCGGCTTGCCGAACCTGTTTTAAGATGTCCGCCATCCATTGCAACGGCAAAATCGGCTAAAAAAGTATCTTCCGTTTCGCCGGAACGATGCGAAATAAAATAACGCCATCCGGCATCACGACACATTCTTACCGCTTCTATCGTTTCGGTTACCGTACCGATTTGATTTAATTTAATCAAAGAAGAGTTGGCTGTTTTTTCTTTAATTCCGCGGGCTATATATTTTGTGTTGGTCACAAAAATATCATCACCAACAACTTCAATTTTATTCCCTAATCGTTCGGTAAATTTTTTAAAACCACCCCAATCTTCTTCGGAAAGAGGATCTTCCCACAAAACGATAGGATATTTATTAATCCATTGCTCCGATAGTTCAATTAATTCTTCGCTGGTTTTTGTGCCGGCTCCCGACCATTTTAAATTATACACACCAACTTCATTAGTGGAAATAGAATTAGCGGCAGAATCAATTGCCACGGAAATATCTTCTCCGGGTTTATATCCGGCTTTTTCAATGGCTTCAATAATAATTTCAATTGCCTCTTCATTGCTTGGTAAATTAGGAGCAAATCCACCTTCGTCTCCAACACTTGTCGCTAATTTGCGGCTTTTTAACATCGATTTTAAAACATGGAACGTTTCAGCAACATATCTTAAACCTTCGTGAAATGACGGGGCTCCAATTGGTACAGCCATAAATTCTTGAAAATCAACACTATTATCGGCGTGCTCTCCACCATTAAGTATGTTCATACAGGGAACCGGTATACGACGGGATCCGGCACCTCCAAGATACTGATACAAAGGTAATCCGGCAGACGTAGCGGCGGCGCGGGCAACTGCCATGGAAACACCTAATATGGCATTAGCTCCAAGTTTAGCTTTATTAGGTGTACCGTCAAGCTCAATCATTATACGGTCAATTTTAGATTGCCGGTATATTTCCAAGCCGACTAACTCGGGAGCAATTTTTTCTTTTATATTATCAACTGCGTTGAGAACTCCTTTACCTGCATAACGTTTTGCATCTCCGTCACGGAGTTCAATAGCTTCGTTTTCGCCGGTGCTGGCTCCGGAAGGGACAGAAGCCCGCACTTCAATTCCGTTTTCTAATTTTAAAAATACCCTAACCGTAGGGTTTCCCCTGGAATCGAGAATTTCCATAGCATCTATTGAAGCAATTCTTTCAGACATAAAACCTCCTCTATTGTATTTCATTTTTACTAAAATATTTAATCGTAATAATTAAAATTAGTAAAATAATTACTCTATATTATTCAAATGTGAAAGGTTTTGTAAAATAACATACGTTTTCTCAGTAATAAATTAATCCTTTTCCGCTTTATCAGGTTTTTCTACGCCTGTCTTATCATTTTTTTAATCTTCCTAAAAAGCAAAAGTATTTATTCCGACAACAAAATTATTTTGTCCGCGGTAATTGAGTTTCCAGGTAAATTCCAAAGCAATTGGAAGTAACGCCTGACCAATTCCAAAACCAAGTTCGTAAAACGGATGCTGAAATGTTTGATATGTCCGCGGCAATATTGATTTACTTTCAGATGAAATATTACTCCAGGCAGCATTTAAATACAAATAAAACCTTAGACGCATATCTTTTAGATACGGTATTTTCAACAGTCTAAAAAGCTCATCATTAAAATTGTGAATGATATTTATTGAAGCAACACGGTCTCCGAAAACTTCGTTGATTCCGAGAGTTCTAAAACTATAACTTTTACCGCCGGCATTAATATTACCGGGCAGTGCATACATCATTTGATAAGGAACAGCACCGTTGGTGTAAATTCCGTCAACATTCAACCGTAGAACAGCAGTACTGAAAGTAGAAATTCGCCAATAAATACTCGTGCGGTACATTTCAAAATTTAATTTACTGTGTAAAATAGATTTGTTGCTGAAATAGAAATCACCGCTAATGATAGGCAAAACATTCCCCCGCCAAATCCTCCTTCTTGAATAACCGTCTTCAATGTAGTCGCGAAAATCCAGAGTAAAGTGTGCGGTAACTGCATTAATTTTAGATTCATAAATTGAAGGATTTGCACGGTAAGTTCTACTCTTATGAAATAATGAGAAATCCGAATTGTTTACAGCACTGTAATCACTTCTATTTATAAAACCAACACCCAGTTTCAGAACCGGAGATACTTCACTTTTAAGTGATATTTTAAAACCCTTTTTATAAAAATAATCCCGGAAATCGTACTTTGTAAACCAGCTCAATACTGTTGAAGTAAGCACGTTATAATAATCCGACTCGCCGAATAACTCCGTAATAGTATTGTAAGCATCAAACGAAAGCGTAGTGGTTCGATAATTACCCAAATAATATTTAGACTTAAGCGACGTGCTGAATTTTTTATCGGCAAAGCCGTAACCAAATTTGAAAGTAGCGTACAGCCTTTTATCAAAATAGTCTTGGAAAGATAAACGAAGATTCATCGCGTGACCCGAAACTCTGTTGAAATTGTAAATATTACGCAGACCGCTCATAGATATTTTATCATTTATAGAAATGGTGCTTGACAGGAAAGAAAACCTTTGCCAAAAAGTTGTTGGAATTGCTTCCAGACTGTCAATTCGTTTGTAAGCGGCTTTCTCTTCAGCGGTATATGGCGTTGGAACGGTTGATTTCCAATAAGCGGAATCCTTCTTATCGGCGCCAGGCAAAACAGTTACAACAGCTTTGTTAAAAAAGCCGTCCTCAATTTTAGGATTAATTTGATAGTCCTGCATAACCGTGTTTACCGCAAAACTGAACTTTGCTATACCGAGATAATTCATAGCACCAAAAAGTCTATAATCTATCGGCATATAAAGTCCATTAAATTTAGCGAACTGCTGAAAAATAGTGCTCTTTGTTAAAAGCCCGCCGACGTTTGCTGCGTTGTTTAAATGGACAACAAGTTTAACAAGATTAAATGTTTTATCCGTTATAAAAATATTGCCGTAAAGTCCCGGGTCGGAATTTGAAATCGGAGCAAAATAAATTTTAAATATGTTGGTATTATTCTGAGCAAGAGTATCGACAATATAGTAATAGTAATATTCCAAAGCATTATCCGCAATCGGACTTAGTATCGGTTGGTTAAAAAACTGCAGCTCGTCATCATAAAAATTCTGTGTCATCCTTCCCCCGGTTACAATGTTAATTGTCGAAGGAAAATTTGCACTTTGTTTGCGTGCGATTATTTGTTCCTTGTGATAATCCGGTTTTTTGAAATAGCTTATACTTTCGTTTTCAGCAATTCCTGTTATTTTTGATTTGACTGAATCACTTCCCCCGAAAGGTACGCTGAAACCGTTGCCACGGGTGTTGATATCCTTTTTGGTTTTAATCCAGCCTTTGAAATAAATATCAACTATATAAGAATTGAGTTTACGCTCCCTAGCGTGCTTAATTTCAATAGCCCGTTTGATTATTTCCAAAGCCGGATTTTCCCCGGGGATAACCGTAATTTGGTTTAATCGAATTGGAATTGGCTGCAAGTGGAAATCAACTACCTTGTCTGAAACCAGATTAACAGAAACCGAATCGGATTTATACCCGATATAGGAAACTATGATTGTATAATTTCCTTTCGAAAGTTTTAGGATAAATTTCCCTTCGGAATTTGCAGCGGTTCCCATAGTGGTATTTGCAACGCTTATGTTCGCAAACTTAAGAGACTTGCCGGATTTTGCATCGAATACTGTTCCGCTAAGTCTAATATTTTGTGCGGAAAGAGAAGTAGTAAATATTAAGAATAACAAAACACACAATTTTTTATTCGTCATTTTTTTTGCCTAAAATAATTTATCTGCCGGCTAATTTGAAAACCAGATTTAGAAAAATAAATTTATATGATATTAACCTTGCAATTATTTACCGTACATCAAACAACATAAATATGTATTTATACCATATTGTTATTTTAACCGTAATAAATGTATTACAATTCGATGATTAAAACGTATTCTATTTATAAACGGTTTAATCCTTATTTGTGCGGTTAATTATCGTTTGGAAAAAAAACAAAGGGACTATACATAAAAAGGTATCGTTATAAATTATTGTAGAACAGATTACTAATCTGTTCTACAAAAAATTGGGCTCTGAATTGCTAATAATTATTAGCTTATCAAGTAATTTAAATTTTTATATGTAAATTTTAAATTGAAGTTTTCAAAACTAAAAAAATATTGTCAATAAAATTAAGTAATGAAAAAGTAAAACTGCCCGGCAATCTTTTAGTTGTTTTTTAGTCCGCACTATTAATTTTTAATTTCTTATCTAAATTATTTGTTCTAATTCAATTTATTTCTGACTCTGAACGGCTGTTTAGATATAAATACAATACGAATTAGTCCAGCGGACTTTTAACCCCAAATCTTACTTAAACGTATAATTCTTTTTTACAGCTTGTTCTCTAATCATTCTTATCATAGCGGCATCTAGTGTGTTATCCTGGTTTTCAGCCAATTTGTTATCGATAAATTTTCTTCGTTTTTCGTTAAGCTGATTAATCTGTGTTTGTATTTCTTCTCTTTCCTTTTTCATTTTTTCAACATAAGCCGTTCTTTCCTCAACGCTCATATTTTTCATCACGTCGGGAAGTTCGTCTTCTTTTAATTCATCTATCTTAACTTTGCCTTCTTTTTTTGCATCGACTAAATCCCAGGAATCATTTCTATACTGTCCGCTCGATTTAGTTATGTTTCTCTCAACCAATACTTCGGGAGCCATATTGCTCGCGTTTTTATCCTGCTCCTCCTGCCGGGTTTTATACTTGTTACCAAATGCACCGTAAGGAATGTAAGTATCATTAAGCTGCTGACCCAGCAAAATTAAATCATCATCATAGGGAGTTGGAATGTGAACAATCCTTTCATCCTGATCGATGTTCATATATTCACCGTTCGCCAGAACTGCACCGTCTTTCCACATTGTTTGAACACCTTCGTTGTAATCGCCGCAGTAAATAGTGTTTACGATAATACCTTTTAACACTGCTTCTCTTGCAGCAATTCTGTAATCGATATTGCCTTGGGTGAAAGGTTCATTGCCTGCGATAAAAATTATTTTTAGCTGATCGGGGTCTTCAGACCATTCTAATTCTTTTACCGCATTCGAAATTACATTTCCGCAATATTCGCTTCCGCCGTTGGTTCTAAGTTTAAAAAGTTCGGCTGATATTTTATCCAGATCTGTTGTTAGCGGAACAACCTGGCGAATATATCCCGAAGTTACGCTAAGGTTATCGTTTCCGTATTCATAAAGTGCAACTTTAAGTGAAATATCCTCGCCGTCTTTATTCGCTCGTGCTAATTCGTTTACAATTTTCCATAATTGATTCTTTGCCTGGTCAATCAAGCCGTCCATACTGTTGCTTGTATCGAGTAGGATTGCGAGTTGTACAATATTGTTTTTTTCTCTTGAGTTTGAATATGATTTGTTCACAAGAATTGTGAAGAACAATAGAAGGAATGTGAGCAGGGTAATTGCAGATTGTTTCATTGTAGTTACTCCTAATTATGAATTGGTTCCAAAAATTATTTCGGCAGCTTTGGTATTTAACTGAGCAGAAGGGAAATAAGTTCCAATCGTTTTTTACAAAATGAACTACCTGATAAAATATTCTGTTGATTGATGATATATTAAGGTGTGACTAAATTAATGCGGCGGCTGAATGAAATAAACTGCTTTGTTATGGAAATAATTAAGCCCGGCTGTTACAACTATTCACATAATTATAAAACCAATGATAATTAATATAATTTGCTGCCCTCCTATTTTACTAACCGTATAATAGAAATTTCGAACTTGATTTTAAAGCAGCACTTAAAAACCGAAAATTCCGGCGTAAGCCAATAATTTGTTTTTAAACTATGACTTTTATACGCTATGTTTCTTTTTTTTCTGGTCTTTTTCGATATCTCTTATTTTTAGAAAGATTGCTACAGCCAAAATTATTAATATAAAAGTGGCAATATAGAACCCGTATCTTCTTTTATAATATTTATCAATTTCTTTATCTGAAATAGTAATAGCTTGCTGAACAAGTTTTACACCTTCGTCGGTTTTTGATTTTACAGTATCTTCATCAAAAGTATGAACCAATGTTCTTGCTTCGATTAATCTTTGATGAGCATCATTTAGAAGAAAACCGATGTCAATATCATTCATACCTTTACGCTGTACTTCAAGAAGGTCTGAGCTTCCAACATTGTAAATGCTATCCAGTTCAGTTAAATTAGATTTAATCGCTCCTGCTGTTTCATACCCGATTTCCCCGGGATCATGACATTTCACACAGAAAGATTCACTATTGGTGCCGACAAATTTATCACTTGTTTTTTCAATTGCGTGATGCCCATGACATTGTTCACAACCATGGAAACCAAGTTCTTCAAATGCTTTTGCCATACGGGTCTGCCTGAAAAAGTTCATATTATTTATATGACAATTACCGCAAACGAATGTTACCGATGATAAGCCGGGTGGTGTTGCGCCATGGTTGCCATGACAATCGTTGCAAGCCGGAGCGCTTATATCTTTGTTATCTAATAAGGCAACGCCGTGAACACTTTTTGCGTAAAGCTCGTATTGATTAGTAGGAATTTTATAATCTCTCATATAAACAGCATTACTATGGCAATGCCTGCACGTTTGAGGTACGTTTAAAGCATACACAGAAGATCGGGGATCGGTAGCCGGAAGTATGCTGTGTACCGGGTGGCAACTGATGCAAACCGCAACTTTTTTATCTCCTTTTTTTAATTTCATTCCATGCACGCTTGAATAATATTGTTGTACCTGGTCTGTCGGAAGTCCCGGGTGGTAATTCCTCATATATTCAGGGTCGGAATGACATCTGCCACAAAATTGCGGTATTTCTTCCCGTGAAGGCACACCTACAAAGCCATTCTCCTTACTCATAGCAACCTCTTCATCGTCGGATGTATGATCGCCGCCATGACAGCCGGAACAGGATAAACCTTTTTGAAGATGAACATCATATTCCTTGTATCCTTCAGGCATTATTTCAAGTTCCTGATGGCAAACTATGCATTGATCATCTTCGGGAATTGAGGACGGTTCACCGGCAATTGCTATATTTGATAATAGAAAAACAGGGAAAGCAAAAAGAATTATATACAATTTTCTGATAGGTATTTTAACGTCTATCATTAGTGCCTCACTTCTTTTGAATTATTGATGTTAAATATGCATATAAATTACGAATTTCTTCAGTAGTTAATTGCGGCCATTTATTATTCTGAATCAACAAGAGGTCTTCCATTTTTGATGCGTGATTCCACATCCTTTGAAGAATTTGGATTCTGGAATTGAACGGTTTTATTTTTGTTAAATCGGGTCCTGCCCCTCCATCATGGCAGGTAATGCAACCTTTTTCTTCAAAAACAGTTTCACCTTTTGAAGGGTCTCCGGGCGGGTCTTCAAACCCAAGGAAATATAAATATGCAATCAGGTCAGCCATTTCATTCCCTTTAAACATAGGATATGTAAGCGATTTTTCCTGCATATACTCAATCATTGTCGGGCTATGATCCCACATTTGAGCTGCTATTTCGGTAACACTTTTATTCAGGTTTAATTCCGAAAGGTTTGGACCGGTTTTCTTTTTTCCGCCGCTTACCTGATGACAGTTTGTACACCCTTTATTTTCAAAAATCAATTTACCGTTCAGCGGATTGCCGGGAGACATTCGCAGCTCGGTAGAAACTGACGAGACTTGACGAATATAAGCCGTAATATCATTTAAATTATCACCGGTAAGCACAGGATAGGGGATATTCAATTCTTTCATTCTTTTCTGCATCGAAGGTCCGTGATTCCACATTATTTGAGCCATATAAAGCGGTGAAGAATATTCGCCCAGCTCTGTAAAATCAGGCGCAATGTTACTACCATGCCCGGCAATTTTATGGCAGTTTGTACAACCTTTGGATGATAAAAGTTTTTTACCGTTCGAAACACTTCCCGGTTCACCGAGATATCTAAGATAGTATATAAAGAAGATCAAATCCTGCATCTCTTTTTCTGAAAAACGGGGACGCTTAATATGCAATTCGCGGAACTTGCGATTCATCGCCGGAATATGATTCCATATTATAGATGCTAATTCTAAAAAGCTGCCGTAATATTGTTCTCTTGCCAAATCCGGTCCTTTTGTTCCACCGTAGCCGCTTATCGAGTGGCATACTATGCATCCCTTCTCCTCAAACACTATTCTGCCGTCAAGCGGGTTCGAGGGTAATTTCAATTCCTGTGCAAAAAGTATTGAACCAAACGATAATAAAATTATTGTTATTACAAACAGCTTATTCATTTTAATCCCCTAATGTATTGTTCAAATCAGATTTACTATTTTTATGAAATCCAACGAAAACATAAGTAAGGATACTTGCCAAAGTAAAGAAGACCGGTATTGCCACAAGACTTATTGCTATTGAAATACCCGGCGCGTCATTTAAATCTACCGAGACTGAAATTAAGTTCAATATCCAAATAGCAATTGCTATAACGAATATCCAGATTAAAGATATACTGGCTAGCTGTGCCGTAAAAATTATCTTATCTCTCGATGTATTTTCTGTAGAATTCATATTGTTACCCAAAATAATAATTCTATTTTACATAATAATTAATCGGAAGTTTCCGCAGGACCGGGCAAATAACTTTTAACCCGTTTTTCAACTTCTTTAATACTTTCTTCTCTTCCTTCTTCAATTTCCCAGATAGAAATAATAGGGAAAAACTTGGAAAATAAAACATAACCAAGTACGAACACTGCTATTGCTCCAACGAATAAAGACCATTCGGTTAATGATGGGAAATACATTCCCGAACCTAATTCCATCCTTGGGTTTGCAAGCGATGGGATAACTATGTTTAATCTTTCGAGCCACATACCTATAACAACGGTAATTGATGCGAAAAGAATTCCCTTTATCGTTTTGAATTTTTTGAACGACAAAACGATTACCGGGATAATAAAGTTAAAAACAACCATCGACCAGAAAAATATCGCATAAGGTCCGGTAAATTTATATAATATCACATCCATTTCGTGCGGTTCTGCACCGAATATACCGGTTAGATATTCTGAGAATGTGAAATAGAACCACAATAAAGACATTATAAGTAACAGTGTGCTTAGATATTGAAAATGAATTAATTTTAAATAATTTTCAAGATGAAAAACCTTTCTGAAAGCAATCATAACTATGAGTAATGCAGCAATGCCCGAGAAAATTGCTCCGACAACAAAGTAAGGTCCAAAAATAGTACTATGCCATCCCGGCTGAAGAGTCATTGAAAAGATATAAGATATAACAGTATGAACCGAAACAGCTATAGGGATTACCATAACCATTAAAATATTTATAGCTCTGTTTAATACTTTTTTCTGATGATCCGTACCCTGCCAGCCCCATGATAAGAAATCGTAGAACCGGGTCAGTTTACCGCCACGGTCTCTTAGCTTGGCAATATCGGGTATCATCGGTAAATAGAGATAAACCGTGCTTGCAGTAAAATAAGCTGTGATACTTGTTACATCCCACAGAAGCGGCGATTGCAACCTGCCCGCAGTAAAAATATTTAAAACCCTGTCGGGTCTTCCCAAATCGATGATCGGGTGCAAGCCGCCAATCGCTAAAACAATTGCAGTTATTACTTCTGCCATTCTTGTTATAGGTCTTCTCCATTCAGCTTTAGATAATCTTAATATTGCCGAAATTAAAGTACCGGCATGGCTAATTCCTATAAAGAAGACAAAATTTACTATGTAAAATCCCCAGGTAACCGGCTGATTCATTCCTGTGACGCCCAGTCCGTAATAAACCTGTCTTACGTACATAAACGCCGCAAATAAAATAATCATTAGCAGTATGCCTACTGTAAGATAGAAACCCCTGCCGGTTTCATAAATGGGACGATAAAGCGCTTCGTCAATATCAATTGTTTTTGTTTTCTCTTCTGTCATCTTCACTCCCTTTTAGAGAGATAAATTACTTTAGGTTCAGTACCGAGTCCCTCTAATTCTTTAAACGCCCGAGGGCTGCGTGATAATTTAAACACTTTGCTTTCGCGGTTTTCCAAATCTCCAAAATAAATTGCATCTGCCGGGCAGCTTTCTGAACAAGCGGGCATATATTCTCCATCCATTATTTCCCTGTCTTCCGCATCCGCATCTTCTTTAACAACTTGAAGTCTATGCGCACAGAACGAACATTTTTCAACCACACCTTTCATCCTTAAAGAAACATCGGGATTCAAGCAGGTTTTAAACTCCTCCGCCCATTCAGGTTCATACCAATTAAATACTTTTGCCGTGTAAGGACAGGCAGCCATACAATACCTGCATCCGATACACCTGTGATAAATCTGACCCACCAAGCCCTCGGGGTTTATGTACGTAGCATGAACCGGGCAAACTTTTATACATGGAGGGTTATCGCAATGAAAGCAAGGTTTTGGAATTCTTTTGACTTTTACGTGTGGATACTCACCATCATAAACGGACATCATATCCATCCAAAACATTACACGCCCTTCTTCGGTTTGTTCGGGGCTTACAATAGCTACATTGTTTTCGAGTTTGCAAGCAGCCATGCAATCGCCGCATCCTGTACATTTATCAAGGTCTATTACCATTGCCCATTTTGGCATTCTTTAGTCTCCTATAGTTTAGGTTGCAAGAGAAATTTTTACTTTAGTTGCTTGCAGAGCCGGATTTCCATTAATCATATCATACTTGTTCTTCAATATTGTTATAGGATTTGTGCCGTACCCTTTCGCATATCTTCCGTATGAGGTATGCCCCAATCCAAAAGGTACCGCTACAACTTCCTTCATTATTCCGGGATTTAATCTTGCTCTTACTTTAATACTACCGATAGGCGATTCAATCCAAACATCTTTTTTATCTTCTATTCCGTATTCTTGTGCAGTTTCGGGATTTATCTCTACCCAACTGTTCCAATATTCACGAACAGTATATCCAAACATTTCCTGCATCATGGGCTGGTTGGATGATTGCCCATCCCTGTTGGTTAAAAGTTTAAATGTAATAAAGTATAACGGCATATTTTCTTCTATCGGAACAGCTTCGTAATGCGGAAGAAAAACTTTATCTCCTCTTACAGAAATATTCAGCGAATGGAGAACCTTTTCTCTATTCTCAGGCGATTCACCTCCGGTTGTTTCAATTAGCTTATTAATAATGTTTGCAAAATTTTGAGAGTAAAATTCAAACTTGCCCGAAGGTGTTTTGAATAATTCCTTATAGTCTTTTGTTTGTCTTATCGGGTTCCACCATCCGCCGTTCCTTGTTAGTAATTTCCAAAATTCATCGAAAGAATTATACCTTCCGATTTGCCAGCCTCTTTGCTGTAAATATTCGAGCCACGAGCTTTTTACTCCCTCGCTTATTATTGCTCCTTCACCCGAGTTGTAAAGCTTTTCAACGCTAAAACGTATCTCGTTTTCGTATGATTGAAATGGCAGTGCATTTGCTACCGATTGATCGATTTTATTGCTTAATTCTATAATTACATCTGCTGCATTACGTGTGCTGAACAGCGGTTCTATTACCGGCTGCTGAATTCCTACATGGGTGAAGCCGACTGTGGGCGTGTTACAGAATTTATCCCATTTCTCCAGGAATGTATGATCGGGAAGAATAATATCGGCATACTCTGAGGTTTCGGTAATGAATGGATCGAAGCTGACGACAAGAGGGATTTTCTTTAAAGTCTCTGCAAAGTCGTGATGATTAAGTGTTTTGAATAACGGGTTCCCTTTATAAAGGAACAGGATATCAATTGGATAAGGATCATCGTTCAGAATATTTTTTGTAAATGAATCAATCGAAAAATCAGCCAGGGGATAATTTGTATCCAGAGATTGAGCTACGGGTTTTTTACTGTTGCCAAGTGCTGCAATTTCATCTTCATCAAATGGCGGGAGATCAGCCAGCGGCGGCAGATCGACAAAGTACACTCCGCCGTCTTTCCCGAAATTACCGAGCAGCGCATTTAAACTATGAACAGCCATTTGAGAAAATGTTCCGTTAGTATTATCAACCGTTCCCTGGTCTCCCAATACTACCGAAGATCTGCTGTTCCCTAAATCCCGTGCAATTTTAAGGATTGTTTCTGCTGGTACACCAGTTATTTTAGAAACTTGTTCGGGATAGTAGTTACTGATAACGTTACTCCTAAAACCAAGATGCGTAATCCCTTTATTATCTGTCCAATCATTAAAACCAAATGAATAATTCTTTATAAAATTATCATCAAATAGTTTCTCACGAATTAAAACAAAGGCAATACCTAATGCCAACGCACCGTACGTACCGGGTCTTATCGGGATCCACAAATCGGCATTGGCGGCGGTTAAGCTTATGCGGGAATCGATTTGCACTATTCGTGTACGACCGTGCTCACTAGAATCGCGAAGATGGCTGTAAATTTTTGTGTAGTAAATAGGCGAGTAACCCTCTTCTAAAAAGTTCGAGCCGAAACTTAAAATGTATTTTGAATTTAACAGATCATAAGAAGGAAGCTGATTAATGCCCTGTAATAACCGGTAAGGTGCAGTGTTGTTTTTAAGTTGTCCGGATTGATAGTAATTAGGCGAGCCGTATGCTTTCATAAACTGAGCTATGTGTTTGTTCATTAAGCCGGGTTGATCGCTGCCGTCTAAAAATGCAACCTGGTGCGGTTTACCGACGTTGCGCAATTCAATCATTTTATCGGCAATCAATTGCAATGCATCGTTCCAGCTAATAGAATCCCATTTACCGCTTTCCTTCAGCCCAATACGTTTAAGCGGTTCTTTAACTCTATCAGGATTAAAAAGCACTTCAAGAGAACTATGACCGGAAGGGCACATACCGCCGCGGTTTACCGGGTAGGTAGGATTACCTTTTATATATACCGGTATTCCATCAATTCGCCTTATTTTTATTCCGCATCCAGCGGAGCATTGCCCGCAAATAGTGTTGGTCCAGGTTACTATTCCCGGTCCTTTTTGAGCTAATTCAATTAATTTTTCCGGTACATCGATTATGTCGCTGCATCCGTATGTGCCGAGAGCAACCGCTCCGGAAGCTCCGCTTAAAAGTTTTAAAAAATCTCTTCGTTTAATTTCCACTAATTGCTCCTTTACAATTATATTTTTTTATCAACGATGACATGCTAAACAATCGTAAGTAACTTTATGTTCTTTGTGGCAGCTTATACAATTTTCCATTGTCGGAAGCCATAACGGGTATGACGGCGGCTCTGTAAGCTCTTCCACATTTCCATGACAATTTGAACAAGCTATCTCACCAATAGTAACATGACGTCGGTGTGAAAAATAAACATGATTCGGTACTGCATAGATTCTTTGCCAGGGTATTTTTTCCCCTTCTTCTATATATTTTAATAATTTTACCTCTTCGGGTGAATCGCTCATTGGTTCATCTGAATGACAATCCTGACAAATCTCAATATTGGGTATGGTTGCAGTAGGCATGGTTTCTACATAAAGATGGCAATCGACGCAAGTTAATTCAGCTTCTTCTATGTGAATTTTATGGTTGTATGAGATCGGTTGAGTTATATTGCGGTGTGATCCTAAAACCACCCAAACTATCACTACAAGTACTATTGCGGCTGAAGCAACTATAAATAGCTTGGAATTTTGCTTAACCATTTTCCGCATTTGATTAATCCTTAATGTTGTTAAACACATTCCCTCGAATTAGTTGTTTACCGAATGATAACTAACCGGGAATAATAAAGTATCACATAAAATTTACTGTAAGTTTCATGCTCACGCTGTAGATGAACTTACATAACCAAAAATTGTTAAAAGTATCATGTAAACAATTATAACAATGCCAATCCATTTCATCAGATCGAATTTAGAATTGAATTTTTCTTTAATTTTTATAAAAGGAACGAATAACCAAACTAAACCCGCAACTCCAAAGCCGAGAATCCCTAATATTTCACCCTCTATAAAAAGAACGTGAGCAGGAATAAACTTTAATGTTTGAAACATAAACATGAAATACCACTCTGGTTTTATTCCGGCAGGAGCCGAAGCGAACGGATCAGCTTTTATTCCTAATTCCCAGGGAAAGATTAACGCAAGGAGAAGCAGGATATTGAAAACAACCAACCAGAGTAATGCATCTTTCAGTGCAAAATTGGGAAAGAATGGAGTATATCTTTTTTTATCTTCCGGTAGTTTCTTAAAACTATCCGGTTCGTGCATCCCTTGTTTCTGAATAAAGAACAGGTGCATTGTTAATAAGAAGGTAAACAGCAAAGGCAGAATTGCAACGTGAATTCCATAAAATCTTGAAAGCGTTGCTCCCGTAACATCATCTCCGCCTCTTAAAACTTCTTTAATAGTCGAGCCAACTATCGGTATGGCACCGGCGATATCGGTACCTACCTTTGTAGCAAAAAAAGCTAATTCATTCCACGGTAATAAGTAACCGCTGAACCCGAATCCCATACCTAAAGCCAATAATAAAAAGCCGGTAACCCATGTTAATTCACGCGGCTTTTTGAAAGCTTTGGTAAAATAAACACTGAACATATGAGCAAACGCAAAAAAGATCATAAGGTTAGCCGACCAGCTATGTATATTGCGGACAAGCCATCCGAAATTAACTTCGGTAACGATAAATCTTACACTTTCAAACGCACTTTCTTCACCCGGCTTGTAATACATTAAAAGTAATATTCCCGTTATAACCTGCACTATAAACAGAAATAATGCTATACCGCCTAAGTAGTAAAACATAGAAAATTTATGAAGGGGTACTTTTTTATGTTGAATGAGTTCTTTTACCGGGCTGAGATCGTAACGAGTGTCTAACCAATTGACTAATTTAGAAAATGAGTTTTTGAACATATTACCCTGCTTGAGTTATTATTATTTCGTCTTTTACAATTTTGACTGCAAAACTTTTTAATGGTCTTGGTGGAGGTCCTGAAACATTCCTGCCGTTTAAATCATAAATTCCATTATGGCAGGCACACCAAATTTGTTTTGTGTCTTTTTTATACTGAACAATGCAGTCAAGATGGGTACATGTAGCAGATAGTGCAACAAATTTCCCCTGATCGGTTTTGACTAATATAACAGGTTTCCTTCCGAATTTAATAATTTTATAACTGTTTGCGGGAAATGCTGTTGCCGAACCCGCTTTTACTGAATTAACCTTTGGTTTAGGGGATTTGGGAGGTATTAGGTATGATAAAATAGGGTAGGTTAATATCGTTAAGCCTCCGATTCCACCGATTCCTAAAAGTATATTTAAGAATTTTCTTCTGTTAGTTGACATTACAATTCCTCACAATTTTATCTACTAACTCTCTAATTAATATATTAAAATACGGATTTTTTTTAAAATCGTGGAGTAAGATACAAAATCTTCAAATATTTTTTTATTAATAAGTAATTATGAAAAATTTTTCATTATAATATTCGGATTCACAAAGATTTGCACATATTTTATTATAAAAAGTTTTTCGTTTGTATAATTGCATTTTATTTTCATTTGTTATTAATCAAAGAATTATCACCAATAATTGTTGTAAATAAATAATATTCGTATCCCAACTATTTTATTGATTTAAATAAAATAATTTCAGGATTGAGAATTGTAAAGCACCATGTTTCTCAGTATTAAAAGATAAAGCATTACGCATGGAACTCTTAAGAATAATATTAAAGTAAGAAGATAAAAGATTTAAGCGCTAATACTATACCTTTTAAACTTTCGAAATATGTATATCAATGTTTGTGTTTTTTTTTCGGATTGCCGTGTTAAGGTTTAAATGGAAATATAAATAATTAGGAAAAACATATTACCCCTCACGTTTTTTTTCTAAGCTTAATTTATCACCGTGTTAAAAACATATCACCTCTTGCGGGGTTGTTAAGAAGCGAAGCTTGTAAAGCTGTAAAACTACAGACCGCCCGGAAAATTAGAGATGATTTTCCAGCAGATGAACTGTACCCGGAATAGAGAAGACAGCGAACCTTGACAATCAAAATCTTAGAGGAGATAATAGATTGTGGAAACCTGAATTAACAATGGTTTACCCAACAGGGGTTAGAATCTTTAGAAGCAAGAATGAGTTAGTAAAAGTAAATGGAAACCGCCGTGTTACGTAGTCTGTATGCCGGGTGGTGTGTGGGGACGGTGGCTTTTGCCGCCTCCAGCCCGATTAATAAAAAACAGAATAAGAGATAAAGAATCCTGCCGGGGGTGAAATATTCTATGGTTTGTGGGAGAGTTTTTTACTAATAATTGATGAGCCGGGTTTGAAAAATTTAATTATGAGAAAATCGAGTCGGCTTTTAAATAAGGACAAAACAAAATTTTGTTAAACATGTATTTTTAGAGCGGACTCCTGAATTTGTAATAAATATTCATCTGAAGAACTCTATATTTTTTAACTGGCTTTAACTTATTCTTCAACACCATGACAAACATAACAATTGGTATTTTTCCATGCCGCACCAATATTAACAGGATGTTTATAATCTATTCCACCCAAAGAAATTCTTAACGCATCCTTCTCGAACTTTTGAGCGAGGATTATATGGCAGGTGTTACAATCTCTTGAAAGTACTTTTCCATCATCACTCACATGTTTTCCGTCATGGCATCTGAAACATCCTTTATAATAAAGATGCCCGATATTATTTGGAAATTTTTTCCAGCTAACGCCCATTGATGGGTAGTAGTTTCTTGTATATATTTTTTGTATTTCCTTAATAGCGGCTTCAATATCCGATTTGTTATTTCTAAAAATATCCGGGTAGTTAGAACTATAAAAATCTTCAACAAAAATAGAGATACTATCCAGGGCAATTACTTTTGTACTATAATTCTTTTCTAGTGCTTCAACCGATACAGATTTTATAAATGGAAGATCCGGATTTTCCCATCCCTGAACCATTGCAAGGTTAACCGACGATGAAGGGTTATAATAAATATGGCTTGGGCGATTATGACAATCGATACAATCCATTCTTCTAAGCTTTGTCGAATCCATTTCAGCGAAATTGAAGTCGGATTCTATATTCTTATAAATAGTAACTTTACCTGTGGTATCCTGAGCACTTACCCAGGGAATATCCTGCCTTTCCCTATCTGAAGGATAGTACATTAATTTATATGAAATGTTCATATGCCAGTGTATCCCCGAGGTAGGACCTGCTTCGATATTACCGCCGCCTGTTTTCATTAAAAGATTTATAGACCATCTAGTGTTTCGCTCATCTGAAAGGAAATAAGTAAATTCTCTTCGCTTTTCTCCAAGAAAATGTTTCGGCCAATGACATTGTTCGCAGGTTCCCTGTGCCGGTCGTAAATTTACTATCGGGGTTTCAATTGGTTTGGTATAAGTGTTAAAGAGAACCGCATAAACCTGGTAAGCACCGGATAGTTTAGAGCGAATATACCATTCGGCGCCCGAACCTATATGACATTCGACACACTTTACCCGGGCATGAGGCGAAAATTCGTAAGCCGAATACTCGGGCGACATAACTGAGTGACATATAGTTCCGCAAAACTCATCCGTTTCGGTAAACTCGTATGCTTTATATGTTACAAATGCTGAAATCAATAAAAAGAATATAAGTCCCAGCGTAAAACGTACTGCTATTTTTCTATGCTTCGGGCTATTAAGATCTATCAGCGGCAGAAGATACGCTCTTGAAATTCCTTTTTTCAGTCGTTTTCGTTCGCGTACGACACCGTAAACGGAAAGAACTATTCCTACGACAAGAAAGAACGGCAGAATAATAAATGTAATTATACCCATGTAGGGCTTAGTTTCAGGGGATAGCAGCTCGATAATAGTTAAGAAAATTATTAAGCCAAAACTAATTATGGAAATGCTGTATCCTGAAAAGGAAAAGGGGTTATAAAAATATGTCGGGAGTTTTTTTCTCATTTTCTAATTCAATTAATTGTAAATTATAAGAAAATAATATTATGTAAATTATCCAAATAATTATATTAAAGCCAGTAATAAGGGCTGCCCAGCCAAATATTTTCATCGCAATGAGAGCAACATACATTTAAAAATCCGGCAAATATTTTTCCGGTTCTTCGCCTTCTGCTAATTTTTTTTATTCGGCGGGTCTATCTAATTTGTATTCTTTTAAAGAACGCTTCCCCGAAAAATAACAGTATCCCTGGAGAATTTTTCAGGCAGTAGATGTTTGTTGAAAAAATTAATAGTGAATATAAATCCGGTTGCAAGTAAAGTTTTATCGTTTCTCATTGTTTAAAGATATACCTTTTAAAAATTGGTTTTCGGATTTCGGTTTTATTATAAACTCGCCTTTATTCTCTCTTCCCGCAAAAGTCGGGACATGTAAAAAGAGATGAGTTTATTGAAAAATCCGAAAACCAATTAAAATAGTGCATAGAGCAAAAAACTGGTAGAGATTTTTTTTAATCTTTAATGATTACCTTCATAAAAAAAATATTATCCTTTCGATTTGTTTTAAATTATTAATCGGGACCGTGACAAACATCACAATCAGTATCTTTCCATGCCTCACCGATATCAACAGGATGTTTATAATTTATCCCGCCCAAAGAAATTCTTAATGATTCTTTTTCAAACTTTTGAGCAAGAATAGTATGACAAGTGTTACAGTCCCTCGAAAGGACCTTCCCGTTGTCACTAACATGATTTCCATCGTGGCAGCGAAAACATCCGTTGGAATAAAGATGTCCTATATTATTCGGATAAACTTTCCAGCTTACATTCATTGATGGGAAATAATTTCTTTCATAAGTTCTCCTGGTTTCATAAATAGCTCTTTCTATTTTATCTTGTTTCTTCTTTGCAATTTCAGGATAGTTTTTTTCATAGAAAGTTTTAATTGTAATTCCAATACTGTCTAAACCGATTTTTTTTGTGCTGTAACCTTTATCTAAAGCCTCGACAGCAACTGATTTTATGTAAGGTAAATCCGGGTCCACCCAGCCGATAGACATTAAATCATCAATCGAAGTATTGGGATAATGGAAAATATGGGTCGGTCTGTTATGGCAATCTATACAATCCATTTTTTTTAGATTTGCTTCGCTTATTTTACTTTCGTCAAATTTTTCGTCTGTACTGCGATATACTGTAACTTCTCCGTTTTCATGCTTTACCCTTACATAGGGAATTACCTGGCGACGATCATCGGATGCATAATATTTCACTTCGTTTGCAATATTCATATGCCAATGAATTCCCGAAGTCTGACCGGATTCAAAATTTCCACCTCCAATTTTCATTAATAAATCGATTGACCATTTTGTATTTTTTTCATCTGATAAAAAATATGTTATTTTTCTTAATTTTTCACTGAGAAAAACTTTGGGCCAATGGCATTGCTCACATGTTGCTTGCGCAGGACGCAGGTTAGTAATCGGTGTCTTAATCGGTTTTGTATATTTGTTGAAAAGAACTGCATAAACCTGGTAAGCGCCGGATAATTTAGACCTGATGTACCATTGCGCACCCGAACCTATATGACAATCGACGCAGTGAACTCTTGCATGAGGAGAATATTTAAAAGCCGTGTATTCCGGATTCATAACAGTATGACAGGTTGTACCACAAAATTGATCGGAATCTGTGTATTCATAAGCTTTATAGCTTCCAAAGGCAGAAAATATAATTAAAAACAGGGCACCGAATATGAAATATGTTAATATCTTACGATGCCTGGGATTATTCAAGTCGATGACCGGTAATAATCTATATCGGACTTTCCCTTTCTTTTCAAGTTTTCTTTCTCGCTTGATGCCATAAATAATTAGTAGTATGCCTATAATAAGAAAAAAGGGAAGAATAATAAATGTTATGATACCCATATAGGGTTTTGTTTCGCTGGCAAGTAGTTCTATAATAGTAAGAAAGACTATTAACCCCAGACTTATTAAGCTAAGATACATTCCCGTTAAGGTAACGGGGTTATAAAAATATGTTGGAAGTTTTTTTCTCAATCGTTAATTCAGTTAATTTTTATCTGTAAGAAAATAACATAGCATAAATTATCCAAATAATTACACTAAAACCAGTAATAAGGGCTGCCCATCCAAATATTTTCATAGCTATGAGAACAATAGACGGCTGAGGATCCGATAAATATTTTTCCAGTTCCCCGCTTTCTACTAATTTTTTATATTCGGCAGGTCTGTCTAATTTATATTCTTCTAAAGGAACGCTTCCTGAGAAAATAACAATATCCATGGGAAATTTTTCGGGTCTCAGGTGGGTGTTGAAAAAATGAACAGTGAATATAAATCCGGTTGCAAGCAAAGCTTCATCGCTGTGGATAATAGTTGCAACGTTAATAAACCAGCCGGGTATAAATCTAGTAAAAAACTCTGGAAACCACAGTGTTAAACCTGTTAAGCCGATAACAAAAACACCCCAGAAAACCGCAAAATAATCGAACTTCTCCCAGTAAGTCCACCTGCCGTATTCAGGTCTCGGTCCTTTGCCAACAAACCATTTTAATGAAGCAATGAAATCCTCAAAATCTTTCTTATTAAATAACATTGAATTTTCGCCCAACAGCATAGTCTTCCAGGAAACGGATTCTTTTCTTTTTACTACAATAAGATTTATCAGGTGAATTAAAAAAACAGTAATCATAACTATAGCTGAAAACCTGTGAAGGAATCCTGCAGATTCGAAACCACCGAAAATTCGGGAGAGTATTTTAGCCCAGGTTGTATAAGAGAATTTTAAACTCATTCCAGTTAATGAAAGAGTTAAAAAGCTGATGATCATAAAAAAGTGTAACGATCTGTTTAACGTGTTGAATCTTAAAAAATATTTTTTTGTTCCTGTCATATTATTAACTATTCAAATTATTAATCTTTTCTAATTCTCTTACTTTGTTCCTAATCTTTATTTTCATCCGGATCTTTTATTTGTTGGTTAGGTTCCGTGTTTTCATTAAGCTTTCGTTTAAGCTCTTTCCTCCATTGAATCGAACGGGGCAGCCAAAGAAGAGTATGAATTCCGCCGAGGAAAAAAGTGAATAACAGCAATCCGGTCATTCCCCAGAATGTCCAGAATAAATATGGATATTTATTCGGGTCGTGATGGGTTGCGTGTGTAAAATATCCGGCAAACTGCCTGTGTGCACTCGGATGACATTTCTGGCAGGTTTTAACTATATTTTTTCTGCTCAAGTGAGATCTCGGATCATCCACAGGTAAGATATCGTGAGCACCGTGGCAATCGTAACACTTTGCAGTTTTAGTATAGCCAAGCCGCGAAACCTTACCGTGGTAAGTATCAAAATAAGTAGCAGCAATTTTAGGATGACAGCTACCGCACTGCTGCATAATTTCCAATTCAAATCCCTTATTATCAGTTCTTCTAATTGTATGAGCACTATGACAATTGTTGCATACTGGAAGCGGTTTATCTGTTTTGCTTACAAAACGTGAATGAATACTTCTTTCGAATTGTTCTTCAATTCCGTGATGGCAGCTACCGCAGGTTGAAGCTATGTTTTTCGGGTTAACTGACGATTTAGGATCATCGTGCGGTAATTCGTGATGAGCAGTATGGCAATCTGTACATGTTGCCGTTACAACCAAGCCGCTTTTTATCAATCCCTTGCCATGAATACTTTGAGTATAATGCTTGATGATATTCTTTTCAGTTCCTTTGTAACGTACGGCAGCTTTCTCGCCTTCCCTATGACACTTTGCGCAGAGCGTTGGAATGTTTGTAGGAAATATTGGCGATGTATCATCATCTTTACCAAGAATTAAATGTGTTCCATGACACTCTTTACAAGTAGGAGCGTTCGGGTTTTCCTGTGCTTTTAAAATTCCGTGGATGCTTGTAATATATTGTTCTCCAATTTCAGCATGGCATGCAGTGCAATCTACTTTATTAACTATCGTTTCGCATGCTCGTTGTTTTGATGCATTTACTTCGGAATGGCACTGACTGCAAGCCACAGTTGCATGTTTCGATTTTTTAATTTTATTATAATCAACAAACAAAGAGTGTCCATCGACTGAAGAAACTATGTTCTTGTTTTTGTGACATTTCAAACAGTCTTTATCCGCCATGCCCTGTTCGTAAAGAACATTTCTGATTTTATGCGGCTGATGACAATCGACACAGGCAGGTAATACATGTGCTTCCTTTTCCCACAGCTCGCCTCTTATTATTTTCCGATGGACTGCTTCGATTTCCGAATGACACTTTGAACAAGTAGCTGCAATATTTTGTCTTGCAATAGTTGATCTCGGATCTGTATGAGGTAAAATTCTATGAGACGAATGGCAGGAGATACAGGTAGCAGAAACGACGAGACCTTTTTTTAACAGCCCCTCACCATGGATACTTAACGAATAGTTTTGCAGAATTTTATCTTCCGGTATTCTTCTCTGCAACTGAACTTTTGTTCCTTCCCGGTGGCAGCGCCCGCAAAGGAATGGAATTTTGAGAGGAGCAACAGCCGAATTTAAATTCTTAACCGGTAATATATAGTGATAACCATGACAACTTTTACAGGAAGGTGCCAGGGGGTCGCCCCGGGATTCGGCTTGCCCGTGCAAACCCTGTTTGTAATCTGTTTCCGAAGCGCCATGACAAACACCGCAATCAACTTTCTCTAAATCTTCATTATGAGGAAGGTCTTCCGGATCAACATCTTGATGGCAGTCTATACACTCCATGTCGCCGTGAACAGACGAGTTGAATTTTCTCTCATTCACATATACTGAAAATGTTCTGCCTTTATTAGTGCCTTTAAGATTTTTATCTTCATGGCACATAAGACAATCGCTGTTATCCTGTGCAAAAACAGACTGCGATAACGCTATATAGAAAATAAAAAGTGATAGAAATTTTATCAATTTAAAAGATAAAATTGTTGTGAATACTTATATTATTTATTCTTCTCTGAATTTGATTTTTCAGACTTCTTTATTCTTTCTAATTCTAATGGATGTTCTTCAGCCATTTCTTCCTCACTGATTTTTCCGTTGAACCATGCTAAATTCATCGGATAAACATCCGGATTAAATATTACGAAATAAAAGTGCCACACAAGTATAGCCAAAAAAGCTAACCATGCTTCGTAATAGTGAATGGTTGAAGCAATATCCCAACCAAGTATTGTAAATAGCCCGATAAACGTATTATCGAACCACATAACAATTCCGGTTACAGTCATTATTATAGTTCCCCAAACCAACGCCCAGTATTCGGCTTTTTCTACATAACTGAAACGATCAAATTTCGGTTTTTCACTCGATAATCCGAGATTAAATTTGGCAACGTTTATTGCGTCCTGAATATCTTTGAATCTGGGTAAAAGGTCTTTGAATAATTGTCTGCCTCTTTTTGTAAACGACAAGTAAAAAATGTGATACAAGCTGACAAGTACCATTATTACGGCTGCAATTCTATGCAGTAAACTTCTTAATTCAAATGCCTGGCTGTATATGCTTCTAAGGGATTTTACCCACCATGATTCGGGAAATTTCAACATAAATCCGGTAACAACCAGAGTTAAGAAACTAAGCGCTAATATTATGTGCTGAAGTCTTTCATTTAATGTCATCCTTACATAAAGACTATGCCCGTATTCTACTTTCCTGATCAAGCCGCGTTGTTTTAATTTTTTAATTTTTGCCTTTTTGTAAAAGTCCAGAATGTTGTGTAAAAACATACCGCCTATAACGGATATAATAAGGAATATATAGAAGGTTATTATCCAATATAAAATTGGTCTTTCAGTTTTTGCAAACTCTAAAGAAACATGGATTTTACCTTTTGTGAAATTAGCATTTGCACCCGGGTGGCATTTACCACAAGTATGTACAAGATTAGCTTTGTTTATTGATGAAGTCGGATCGGAAGCAGGTTTTATATTGTGTGCGCCATGGCAGCTTACGCAATTAGCAACCCTTATTGAACCTCCCTCGAGGGCTAATCCATGATAGCTATCTGAATATGATTTGAACCTGTCTGATCTAATACCGAATTTTTCTGTAAGTTTAACGGAACTGTGGCAGCGTGAGCAAACTTCTTTCGCAACATTTTTATATGAAACCGGAGACTTGGGATTCTTCGGGCTTAATATATTATGCTCACCGTGGCAATCGGTACACACCGGCGCATCGAAATTTTTATTTTTAATGGCTTGCCCATGGATACTTTGTTCATATTCTTTGGCAATTTTAGTATGGCACTTAGAGCAGGTATTAGGAATGTTTCCTTTGTAAACAGATGATTGCGGATTCTGTGCATTTTCTATTTTATGCGAATTATGACAATTTATACAGGTCGCTGCCTTTTCATTACCATTATAGAGTGCCGATCCATGGATACTCTGTTCATAAGAAGAAATAAACTTGGCGGATAATCCAACTCTTTCCCGGACAGCAGGGTTATCTAAATGACAGGATAAACATAATTTCTCTTCGGATAATTTGACCTGCAAAGTATCAAAATATGTATTAACTTTTAATGTTTTACTCAGGTGGCAGGTTATACAGTTTGGCGCCCCTTTCGTTCCATTTTGGAATGCATTATAATGATTGGATAATTTATATCTCTTTAATTTGTTTTTATGACAAATACCGCAGGATTTAGGAATATTTTCAGAACTCCATTTGGTCCCGGGTTTTTCAGGTGATTGGATATTATGATTTCCATGGCAACTAACGCAAGCCGTGCCGGGAGTTTTTTCATTTCCTTTTGCATTTAATATTTGCGGGTGAAACAGGTGTTTTTGTCTGTCTTTTTCATGGCAGGTTAGGCATTTAACTTTTGTCATCGGGACTTTATGAGGCTCTTCTTCCGGATCGAATCCTGTATGGCAGGCAACGCAATTTAATTTTCCATGTACGGAAGAATTAAAAACATCTTCGCTTACGTATAGCGAAATTTCTTTTCCATTTTTTTCGGTAGTAAATCCAGGGTCATCATGACAAATTAAACAATCATCTTTCGTCTGTGCGAAGATGTTGTTACCCGCGATTATAAGAATTCCGCCGATAAATAATGCGAGGAATTTGTACCTCATGTAGCTCCCCTTCAATAGTAATCCAAAATAGTTAAATAATTTAGAAGATATAATTATTTCTCCCGATGAACATAATCAATTGCCTTACTTTTAGATTTTGCTTCTCTTTCTTGATATACATTCAGGAGATAGAAAATGCAAAACCGTATAAAGCTACTACAACAGCGATGAAAAATAAATAAAAGAGTACGTTTTTCATAACATTTAAATATATATTTGCTAATATTATTTTTACTTAGCCGGTTTTTCTTAGCAAACCTAATACCATTAAAAAACCCTGCAAAATCTAACAAAAACATTATTTTGTTAAAAATTGATTCTCAACCGTGAGAATTTCCATTTATTATTATTTGCAATTGTTGGAATATTCGTATCATAAATAATGATATCGAGTCTTCGACAATTACTTGGGTCAACGCAACATTCTATTTCATTTTATACGATTATAATTTCTTTTTGTGGTTATATGGGACCAGCATTATAATTATACCTTTGTGTGTAAATGCTTTTTCATGCTCGTTTCAGCTATACTAATATAATGAGTGAACTCATTAATAATTTTAATAATCTTGAGGTTGTGTGATTTTTATATAGTATGGGGCTGCGAATTACTAACAATCTGTTTTAATGATTTCGATACTTCGCTCAGGTCGAAAGGTTTGTAAAAAATTGTAGAAACACAATTTCTTATTCTTATATCGGCGTCATTCATTTTACTGTTATAAACATAGGTAAGTATAATTTTAAGACCGGGTGATGTGTTTTTAATTTCCTTACATAGTTTTTCAATTTCACTTCCCGGCTCAGCATCTAAAATAAGCAGATCAAAATCGCTGCGGCGGGTTAAAGATTTCAGTACATTCATATCGGTTGAAGAGGTCACATCATATTTATCGTGTAAATACATTAATAAGCTATAACAGAAACTGAAATCGGGACTGTAGAATAAAACTTTTTTCATGTTGGAATTCATACTAATTTAATTACCCCTAAAATAACATGCTGTGGTAATCTCACTTTGTGTGCCAAAAATTTTTCTCCGATACAATTCCAGCTAAATATTATATTTTTTTAGTGTATTCAATGTTTTGGCAGGGAAGCATTTTTTACAAATTTTATGAGATTCTCGTATTTGAAAATATGAAAATCGAATATTTTTAAATTATGAGAAAATTCTACCGGGATGGTTTTTTCAAAAAATTAGATTTTTATATCCAATTCTTTAAGTTTTCGATATAATGTTGAAAGTCCGACATTTAGCTCTTCAGCAGTTTTTCCCTTGTTGAAATCATTGTTCTCAAGAGAATTGAGAATTATATCGCGTTCATATTTTTTAACCGAATCTTCTAAAGAACCGGTAAACGGAAGAACAGAGATATTGTCACCCGTGCCAAACGATTCCGGAAGATGACTTTGAGTAATGTAATCTTCATTGCAGAAAATAACTGCTCTCTCAATTATATTTTCCAGCTCACGTACTTCACCCTTCCATTCATGGTTTACCAAAGCTCTCATTGCTTTGTCATTTATCCCCTTAATTTTTTTATTCATTTGATTTCTGTACTTATCTACAAAATGATTTGCGAGTACCGGGATGTCTTCGGGTCTTTCTTTTAATGAGGGAAGACGGATTTCAATAACATTCAATCTGTAAAACAAATCTTCCCGGAAAGTTCCCTCTTTTATCTGTTGTTCCAAATCTTTATTTGTTGATGCGATAAATCTTACATTAACAGGAATTGCCGATGTAGTTCCAACCGGAGTATATTCCCTCTCCTGAATTGCCCTTAGTAGTTTTACCTGCAGGTTCAACGGCATCTCCCCGATTTCATCGAGGAAAAGAGTGCCGCCGTTTGCAGCTTTTATAAATCCATCTTTATCGCTAACAGCTCCGGTAAAAGCTCCTTTCTTATGACCGAACAATTCACTTTCAATAAGATTATCTGAAATAGCTCCGCAATTAATGGCTATAAATGCTTTGTTCTTTCTGTTGGATGAATAGTGAAGCGCTTTAGCAACCAATTCTTTACCGGTTCCGCTTCGCCCGGTTATTAACACATTGCTGTCGGTATTTGCAACCGACTTAATTAAATTAAATACTTTATTAATTGCGGAACTGCTGCCGATTATTTTGAATTCGGCTGTGTTTCTTTGCAATTCTCTTTTGAGAAATTGATTTTCATCGAGCAGCTTTTTAGTATCGAATAATCTGTTTACTTTAATTAATAATTCATCGAATTCTATCGGTTTAAGAATATAATCGCTTACACCGCTGCGGAGTGCGGCAATTGCCGTTTCCAGCGAACCATAGGCAGTGATAACAATTGTAGATGTTTGAACGCTCAACTCCCTTATTTTTTCAAGCAGTTCGGTGCCTTTCATTTCCGGCATTTCCAGGTCGGTTATTACAAGGTCGTAAGCCGATTCAAGCATTTTTGAATAGGCAATTTTACCGTTTTCAGCTTCGGCTACCTCATAACCCTCATTTGCTAAAATATAAGAAAGAGATTCCCTTATTATTTGCTCGTCATCAACTACTAATATTTTCTTAGACATTCCGTCATTCCCTTTTTATGTATCGATTGGTAATGTTAATTGAAATGTTGTGCCTTCGCCTGCTTTGCTTTTTACTTTTATATCTCCCTGAAAACTTTTCATTATTCCATAACTAACCCACAAACCCAGACCTGTACCTTTCCCCTGTCCCTTAGTAGTAAAAAATGGTTCAAAAATTTTGTTGAGGTTTTCTTCTTCTATTCCATGACCATTATCGATAATGTTTATCACAACCTCGTTACCATTAATAAAAGATTCCACATCAATTCTCTTTTTCCTGTCGTTTGAATTCATTTCTGTAATTGCATCGACGGCATTTATTAAAATATTCAAAAATACTTGCTCGATCTGGTCGGGGATTAATGGTATAACCGGAATTTCATTACTTAATTTTACGTTGAATTCAATGTCTTTTGCCTTGGTTCCCACTCGTGTTATTTCCACGGTTTCTTTCAAACTTTTATTAATATTTATTGATTTCAATTCATAGTTTGATGGTCTGGAAAAATCTACAAGGTCTCTAATTATTTTTGAAATTCTTGTAACCTGGGATTTAATCAGCCCGAGTTTTTCATCTGTAAACTGTTCTTTAGTATTTCTTTGCACTACCTGAACCAGGGCAGAAATAGAAGCCAGCGGATTCCCGACCTCGTGTGCTATGCCTGCCGCAAGTGTTCCGATGCTTTCCATTTTTTGTGTATGGATAAGTTGTTTTTCAAGCACCCGTTTATCGCTAATATCCCTATGAATACCGAAGTAACCGGTTACCTTTCCGTCTTTATCCATTATCGGCGATATTAAAAGTTGTGAATAAAACGGTTCGCCGTTTTTCCGCTTATCTTCTATTTCACCGAACCAAACTTTCCCGCTTGAAATAGTTTTCCAAACCTTCGCCCAAAACTTATTAGGATGTTTTCCGCTCCCGAATATTCTCGGGTTTTCTCCGATTAATTCATCTTTTGAATAACCGCTGACTTTTATAAACGCAGGATTTACATAAATCATTTTCCCGTTTAAGTCTGTTATCTGAACCGGGTTAACGCTTCCTTCGGCAACGTTGTGAAATCTTACTAATTCCAACTCTTTTTTCTTTTCCTCGCTAATATCTCTGGCAATAGCTATAACATAGTCGCTTAATTCGCTATCTATGGTTCGTATCGGGTGAGTGCAGCTAAGAGTTACGTTTATTAGTTTATTATTTATATAAAATTTTGTTTGATAATGCGTGCTTGTTTTTTCCTCAACACATTTTCGGAACAAATCTTCCGCTTCACTTCTATCGCATAGCTGAATTAGATCGAACAGATACTTAAAAGATGCGGGGTTTTCATCTTCCTCAATTAATCTTTTTACGGAGGAGTTCATCAAGATAATTTCACCTTTGAATGAAAGGAGAAAATACATATCGGGGAAATTGTTAAAAAGATTAAAATTAAATTTTAATTTATCGGTCATTAAATATTTTATACCTCTGAATTTTTAATTGTTAGTTTAAAATAAGTAATGTGGAATACTAATAAAACAGAAAGAAAATTGCAGAGACTGTCTGCCGTTGATAATTAAATGATTCCTTTAGCCCTGAGTAATTCGGCGCATAGAATTGCTCCGCCCGCAGCACCTCTTACCGTATTGTGTGAAAGAAGCACAAATTTGTAATCGAATATTTCATCCTTCCTCAATCTACCGATAGATACTGCCATTCCGTTTTCAATCAATCGATGAAATATTGGCTGGGGAAAATCATTCTTTATGAAAAAATGAATTGGGTGGTTCGGCGCAGACGGGAGACGAAGATGCTGGGGTTCGGCAGTAAACTCATGCCAGACTTCGATGATTTGATCAATGTTGACGAACTTCTTAAGTTTTACCTGAACATTTTCAAGATGTCCGTCTGTTACGTTCACCCTGTTGCATTGCGCATCTATTTGAATCTCGTTAAAAATAATTTTACCCGAACTTAACTCTCCAAAAATCTTTTGCGGTTCTGTTTGTAATTTATCTTCTTCGCCCTCGATAAAAGGAATTACATTATCGTCTATATCAATTTTCAGCTTATTTGGATTACCGGCGCCTGAAATTGCCTGCATAGTAACAACGTTTACTTTTTCCACGCCAAAATTATCTATCAATGGTTTTAAAGCTAATACCAGCCCGATAGTAGAGCAGTTTGGATTTGTAACTATAAAGCCGTTGCCGTACTCTTGAAATTTTATAAGTTCAATATGCTCAGGATTAATTTCCGGTACGAGGAGCGGAACATTATCATCCATCCTGTGATTACGCGAGTTCGAAATAACTTTATAACCGCTTTTAGCAAAATCAGATTCAATTACTCCGGCTACCTTCGAATCAAGCCCTGAAAATACTACTTCGCAATTTAAGTTTGGTTTACACTTTTTAACTTCCAGCCCGGCAACGTTTTTGGGAATAGCAGATTCTAAATACCATTGGCAGGCATCTTTGTATTTTTTCCCCGCAGAGTAGCCGGATGCAGCCACTTCTGTAATTTCAAACCAGGGATGATCAGCTAAAAGTTGAACAAACTTTTGTCCGACACTTCCGGTTGCTCCTAAAATTCCAACCGGTATTTTGTTCTTTGCGTTCATAGAATAAATTTTATTTGAGTGGGTTAAATATAGTTATTTTTGTGAAACAGAAAATATGAAGAAGCTGTTTGTTAAATAAGATAATGAATAGAAAAAGGAGTTCCGTATGGCTAACAGAACCCCTTAAAATATTTTTATCTCATCAATACCTATCCTCTCTGGTTATTAACGCAGGAGGATCATTTTTTTAGTAGCGATAAATCTGCTGCCAGCTTTTAATTGATAGAAATAAACACCACTTGGTAGCTTGCTTGCATCGAATGTAACTTCGTAAGTTCCAGGGTGTAATTTTTTGTTTATCAATGTTGCAATTTCATTTCCCGAAACGTCATATACCTTTAAAATAGTAAATCGTAAATCCGAAATCGTAAATTTTATCTTGGTGGTCGGATTAAACGGATTGGGAAAATTTTGCTCTAAAACGAATTCGGTTGGAGTTAAATTAACATCAACTTCAATTATATCCGAATATTCAAATGTACCGTTAAAGTCAATTTGTTTCAGTCTGTAAAAATAGGTTGTACTCTTTGTACCGGAATCTTTAAATGAATAGAAATGTTCAGAAGTTGAAGTACCTTCTCCTTTCACAAAACCGATCGTCATAAAATTTCCGTTATTAGAAGCTCTTTGAATTTCAAATCCGAGATTATTTAATTCTGAAGCTGTTTGCCATTTGAGTAAAACAGAATTAGCTTCAAACGATGCGGTAAAACTAACGAGTTCAACCGGCAACGCAGATGCTATATCTCCGTAAACTCCGTTATGCCTTTCATTGTATTGAAAGCATGAAAGTTCAATCTTTTCAGGAAAGAATGATATTCCTGTATTAAGAAGATTTACATTAACATACGATGTTGCATCGGTAGCAGCGCAGAGTATATCAAGAATACCATCTCTGTTAACATCACCCAATGCAGGAACCTGGTAAAATGTAGTTTGTCCCGCCAATTCAATAGGCCAGCCGCTTACTACTGTGCCGTCGTGGTTGTATGCGTGATAAAGAGCAGGCGATCCATTATCATCTGTGATTAATTCCACGAAATTATCGTTATCAATATCGGCTAAAATAATTTGGGAGTTAATTGCCTTGACCGGACCGATTGGAAAGCCGCTTAAAGCATCTCCGTTAGCATTCCATGCATAAACATGATCTACAGGTGTACCGCTTAATACCTGATCTCCGACGGCAATATCTAATATATTATCGCCATCGATATAGCCAACCGAGGGAGGAGTATAAACCCACCAACCTGTGTATTTGGGCCAGCCGGGTAAGACCGAACCATCATCGTTAAGTATATAAACACTACCGCTTCCGTTACTTGTATTATGAGTTCCAAAAATAATTTCTCTCTTATTATCGTTATCAACATCAGCTAAAACGGGTGATGAGTATGAAAGTGTGTATCCGCCGGGCAGAATAAATGGAAAACCTGAAAGTAAATTTCCGTCTTTATCCCATACATAAATGCTTGTATACGATTCAAAGACTATTTCCGGAACATTGTCGCCGGTGATATCGCCCACAGCCGCACTGGATGCAGGAACTTCCGTTGTAGATTGAGGCCAGCCGGGAAATACCGTTCCGTCTCCCTTGTAAACCCAAACTTCTCCATTCGGATAGAGCCGTTTGTTAACGATAATTTCTAACGCTCCGTCACCGTCTAAATCTGCCAGCACGGGTGTTCGGGTGGAGTATCCATGATTTATGGGGAATCCGGATACGTTACTCCCATCTTTTTCGAAAGCGTAAACCGTTCCGTTCGATGTTCCCGAGAGACGGGTTACTACTATCTCACCTTCCCCGTCACCATCTATATCTCCGAATGCAGGTGCGCTTTGCAGAGTAGGCGTAACCGTTTTAGGCCAGCCGGCAACATCTGTTCCGTCCGAATTCCATGCATATACAAGGTTGCCGACATTGTATAAAATTTCCAGTTCGGGATCGGAATCCATATTGACGAGTATTCCTCCTTCCAATGAAGTACCCGAAATATGCTTTGGGAAACCGTTGAAGTTAGGAAAAGTATCGAGCAAAATTATTTCCGGTACAAGCTTATCGGAAACATTTTGAATTACCTGTACTTTGTTCATCACATCGGGCAGGAAGTTATTACCTTGAGGAATCGCAAACGTTAAAGAAAAAATCACAATTAGTATAGTATAAACTTTTTTCATTGAATCTTCTCCAAATCTTGTTATTAAAAGATATTAAAACTTAAGCTTGTATAAGGAAAATATCAAATAAAATCAGAACCAGAAATATTATATGAATCTGTTAAATAAAAAACCGGGCGGGCATAACCAACCCTGCTTTTTGAGGATTACCGAAATGAGATTTATAAGCTCTTAATTTTGAAGACCTTTATTCTATAGTTAATTAAACCGGCAGATAGTCACATCTAATTTTTTAATAAATTATTAAGGCAATACTTTGGATTTTATATCGGGAAAAATTTTAATCGTCTCCGGTAATAATTTGATAATATAAGAATTATTTATTTAATTTTAGTTGTAAAATAAATAAGAAGGATAAACTATGAGATTAGGATTAGTTCAGTACTGCCCGGTTTGGGAAGATAAAAAAGCCAACAAGGAAAAAATTCTATCGCTGCTGAAAGATGAATCGAACGATTTTGATCTATTAATTTTCCCGGAAATGACCCTTACCGGGTTTACAATGCGCTCAAACAAATTTGCGGAAAAGCTTAAAGGAGAGAGTTATAAATTTTTCAAGAGCATTGCCAGAGATTTTAATGTAAACGTTATTGCTGGAATTATAGAAAAGCCGAAGAAGAAGAAAATTTACAATACGTTAATCCATGTTTCACCGCGCGGAAAGCTGGTCGGTTCATACAGAAAAATCCATCCGTTTTCATATTCAAATGAAGATAAACATTACAACAAAGGCAGCAGGCAAGTCATCACAAAAATAAATGATTGGAAGATTGGATTATCAATTTGTTACGATCTCCGTTTTCCGGAGCTTTACAGATACTATGCAAAAAAGAAAGTACACCTGATAATTAACATAGCTAATTGGCCCCACACCCGGATTGACCACTGGCATACATTGCTGAAAGCGAGAGCTATTGAAAACCAATGTTACTTTGCCGGTGTTAACAGGGTAGGGGATTCGCCAAAGCAGCACTACAACGGAATGAGCGGAATCTTCGATCCGCTTGGCAGGACAGTTGAAATTGTGGAGAATGAAGAAAGGGTAATTTACGCCGAGATTGAAAAATCAGAAGTGGACGATGTGAGAAAAAAATTGCCATTCTTGGATGATATAAGATTGATATGAAACGAAATAAAGCTGTCTCAAAAATAAGATATATCTGTTATTTACGTGAAGACGGAAATCTAAACGGTTAAAATGAAATAGATCCCCACTTTTCCAGATAAACCCGGGGCAGGCAGTAGGGATGACATATTCACACACTACTTTTGAGTTGTTCTCTATAATTAATATTCTTTGCCTTAGGAACTTTTAGCAGCATCGAAGAAAATATTCGGTCGTTCTGTTCTAATTCCTTTTTTAATATTATCCAGTTGCTTTATGCAATAGAGTAGATATTTTCAATCCTAATTTTTTTTTATAATCATCTAATTTGTTTAATAATCCTGCGGGAAGAATTACATTAAATCTTTTTAATTCTTCGTACGATTCCAGAATATTTTCATCAACTGCAATTGGAATTATTTTTTTTTGTTCGGATATTTTTTCTTAAATGCTTCTAAAGAAATAGGTTTTACAATGAACTCATCTTTTTACCTGTTACGACTTTTACGGGAAGAGATGATAAAGGCGAGTTTAAAATAAAACCAAAATCCGAAAACCAATTTGTAAAAGATATATTTACCTTTTTAAAGTGAACTCGAGAAATAATTGCAATAATTATTTTGCATTTATAAAATATTAAATATTAAATTAGAATATAAATATTTTATTATATCTTCTTTAAATCAGTAAATGATTTTTCTTTAATATTTAATATTCTATATCTTATGTCGAACAAAATTATAGAAGTATTTAAAAATAACATTCCTTTATTTATCTTAATTATATTCTTATTGTTCGATAATCAAATTTTATACTCTCAATCTTCTAAATGTTTAAGCTGCCACAGCAAAAAATCATTGATAATCAAAAAAAATGATAAAACAATATCATTGTATGTTAATCCTGCTAAATTTCAAGCTTCTGTTCATAGTGGTTTGGATTGTACTGATTGTCATACAGATCTGGAAGGCACCAAATTATCACATACCAAGAACCCTAAACCTGTGGTCTGTGCAAATTGTCATGATGATGTAGCGAGTGAACTCCAAAAAGGACCGCATGGTAGTTGGACTAAAACATCCGGTTCTCCATCGAAGGGTTGTGTTTACTGCCATGGCTATCATCATGTATTGTACCCAAGTAATCCCGATGCACCAACAAATGTGAGCAATTCGTATAAGCTATGTGGAAAGTGTCATTCGAAACAATTGGCAGTTGTTGAGCAAAGTGCTCATGGCGTTATGGTAGGGGAGAAGCCGAAAGTAGGTTGCACAAATTGCCATACGGGGCACAATGTAATCAAACCAAATACAGAAAAAAAAGAAATAAAGGTTTGTGCCAAATGCCATAGCAGCGAGGTTAGCAAAGAGAGGAAGAGTGTGCATGCACGTGCTTCGCTGAAAGGTAATCTGCTGGCTCCAATCTGTATCACTTGTCACGGATACCATAACATACAACCTCATTCAAATCCCAAATCACCTATCTCTACTATGAATATTCCCTTTTTGTGTGGTCGATGCCATCATGAAGGTTCAAAGGTCTCGCTGAAATATAATATCCCTCAAAAGCAAATTTTGAAGAATTACTCATTAAGTATTCATGGTCAAGGGCTTTTCAAGATGGGGCTTAAAGTTACGGCTGTATGTACCTCTTGTCATAATGCTCATCTGATTTTGGACTATAACAATCCGGAGTCTAGTATTAACCCAAAAAATGTGGCAAAAACTTGTACCAGGTGTCATTCAAGAATAGAAGGAGTACACGTTAAGGTTATAGAGGGTAAACTGTGGGAGAAAGCGCCCCACGAGATTCCTGCCTGTACCGACTGTCATCCACCTCATAAGATTAGACCTACACCTATTAATCTGAAGGGAGTAAGCAATAAAGTGTGCTTCCGTTGTCACTCGGATAGAAATCTCACTATGGAAAAGAACGGTAAAACTATTTCTCTTTACGTAGATAAGCAGGCATATAATTCCTCAACTCATACCAAAATTACCTGTGCACAATGTCATACTCAAGTGAAAAGCATTCTTAAGCGTCCATGTGCTGCCATAACCAAGCACGTAGATTGCAGTATCTGTCATGCTGATGTAGTAGCACAATATAAAACCAGCATTCATGGTAAACTGGCGGAAAAAAATAACCCGAATGCTCCTAAGTGTATAACTTGCCATAACCCGCATAAAACTCAGAGCCACCTACTCCCAACCTCATCTACTTTTGCCACCAATATTCCTAAACTATGCGGTAGTTGCCACAGCGCAGGAAAATCTGCAGCTAAAATGATAGGTGGGAACCGGCATATTGTAGAAAGTTACATTAATAGCGTGCACGGTAAAGGGTTGTTAAAAAGTGGCTTGGTGGTTGTTGCTCAATGTACCGATTGTCATACAGCCCATCATCAGCTTTCTCCTCAAAATCCCGAATCTTCAGTGAACCCTAAAAATTTAGCTGCTACTTGCGGAAAATGCCATAAAGGAATAGAAGATAAATTTAAAATGAGCGTTCATTGGGCTGGTAATGTAGTAACAAAGAAAAAACTTCCTACTTGTGATTATTGTCATAGTTCTCACAATATTAGTCGGATAACCATAAAAGGTTTCCAAGCTAAAATGATGTATAAATGTGGAAACTGCCACGAGGAGGAGGCAAAAACCTATTTTGAAACGGTACATGGACAGGTTTCCAAATTGGGTGATGAGCGGGTAGCCAAATGCTGGAACTGCCATGGTACTCATAAAATACTGGCACCCGACAACCCGCGTTCTACCTTGAGTTATAATAATGAATTGAAAACTTGCGGCAAGTGTCATCAAGGCATACACAGGAATTTTGCCGGCTACCTGACTCATGCCACGCACCATAACAGAGAAAAGTATCCATATCTTTTCTATACTTTCTGGTTCATGACAATTCTTTTGGTGGGTACGCTCACTGTCTTCATGATTCATAATATACTATGGCTCTGGCGTTTATGGCAGTCTCGGGAACAATGGCAAGCATACAAGCATTCCAGGCATAAAAAATATTACATGCGTTTTAAGAAATCATATCGTATTATGCATCTTATTATGCTTTTAAGTTTCTTTACATTAGCTATAACGGGTATGACTTTGAAGTTTTCTTACACAGACTGGGCTGTGTTCATATCCAATTTTTTGGGTGGATTTCGTGTAACAGATGTACTTCACCGGCTTGCTGCCGTAACATTAATTGGTGTGTTCATATTTCATCTGAGGCAGGCAGCACAAATGAAACATCAAACGGGTAAGTCCTGGCTTGCATTTATTTTTGGTAAAGATACCATTATGTTCAACTTGGACGATGTGAAACAGTTTAAGGCGCATGTAAAGTGGTATTTCGGGAAGGGTGAAAAACCCAAATTTGGACGGTTCTCCTATTGGGAAAAATTCGATTACTTTGCCGTGTTCTGGGGTGTTTTTATTATAGGCGGAACAGGATTGCTTCTTTGGTTTCCGATATTTTTTACCTATTTCCTACCGGGCTGGATAATCAATGTGGCTACTATTATTCATAGTGATGAGGCATTGCTGGCTGTTGGATTCATTTTTACCATACACTTTTTTAACACCCACTTCCGTCCTAACAAGTTTCCCATTGACCCTGTGATTTTTTCCGGCAGGGTATCTCTCGAGGAACTTAAATACGATAAACCTCTTGAATATGAAAAGTTTGTTAAAAGCAAGGATTATAAATCTAAACTGGTAGGACCCATATCTCAAGATAGAGAACGTTTGATAAGAATATTTGGATTTACTGCTTTGGGAATAGGTTTGTTATTAATTGGTTTGATAATATACGCTATGATTTTTGTTTACCGCTAATCTTACACTTTATTTTAAACGGCTCTTTCTTAACATTTACAGCGGAAAAACTTTAGGTATTAATGTCGCAAAGGAAATTAGTTAATGCTTTTTCCATTTGTATAAGGTGATTTGGTTTTTGATCCTTTTGCTGGTAGTTGTGTTACAGGGGAAGTGGCTGAAAAATTAAATCGCAAATGGATATGTGTTGATAATGTTGAGGATTATTTAAAAGGTGCAATTGGGAGATTCAACGATAAGAATCTTAAAACTAAAGTTGCGGCTGAAGATGTATATTACAAAATCCCACGTCCGGTTTATTATAGGAAAATGAAGAAGATGGAGATGCGTTACCTCAAGATGGAGGGTGTTACTGTTCTAAAAAAGATAATAAGAAAATCTATCAATTTAATTCTGATAAAAAAAACAAAAAAAGTAGTATTAAACCAGAGGTTGTTCAATATCGTCTATTAGAAAAAAAATTATTACAAAAAATGAAAATACTTATTAAAAAAGAAATGCCATATCATTATATAATATGGCATTTCTTAAGTAAAAGTACTGTTAAACTTAAAGTGTAGCTTGTCCCGGCTCCCAGTTACATGGTGTTAAACCGCCGGTTTGCAGTGCATCGAGTTCTCTTAAAACTTCGTGTACATTTCTTCCGATACTCAAATCGTTTGCGCAAACAAATTTAATAGTTCCTTCGGGGTCGACGATAAATGTAACCCTGTAAGCTATCTTCTCATTAGCTTCTAAAATACCAAGCTCTTCACCCAACGATTTTGATGTGTCTGCGAGCATAGGGATTTCAAGATTTTTCAATTCCGGTGCGGCATTTCTCCATCCGAGATGAACATATTCCGAATCGGTTGAAGCAGCAATAAGCATTGCATTGCGTTTTTTAAATTCTCCGTTTTGTGCATTGAACTCGGCAATTTCAGTCGGGCAAACGAACGTAAAATCTTTCGGATACCAGAACATTACCATCCACTGTCCGGCTTTCTTGTGATCTTCGGAAGTTATGTCTGCAAACTCTTTACCCGGCGCGAGCGAGACACAGGCGGTTTTTTTAAATTCGGGAAACTTTTCTCCTAATCCTATCATCTTATACTCCTTCTCGAATAATTATTAAATAATTTTTATTGTTGCTAAACTTAATTCTGCCCACGTTCTCTATCAAATAGATTATCTTTATACCCTCATAGACGAATCTTATAATCCACATCTATCCAAAATAAATTGTTGATGTATTAATAAAAGCAAAAACATAATGGATTTCGGATGCTAATCATACTTCACCTATTAGAGAAACTATCCCCCTTTAATCCCCCCCTTCTCTTGTCAAGAGAAGGGGGGCAGGGGGTTGAGTTTATAGATTTAGTAAGATGTTTAATCTACTATTAAATGATAAATAATTACCTAATTAAAAAAATAATTTGAACAGCAGTGTTATAATCATATAAAAGTATAGTTCAGCAATAATATTTTCAATTTATTGCTATATTTAAAATCAAAATTATGACACTCACACAATTAGAATACATCGTAGCGGTTGCTAACCATAAAAGCTTTTCGGAAGCGGCTCAGCATTGCTTTGTTACACAGCCGACTCTCAGCATGCAAATCCAGAAATTGGAAGATGAACTCGGTGTGATAATTTTCGACAGGTCAAAGCATCCGGTTACTCCTACCGAAGTGGGGGAAAAAGTTTTAAAACAAGCGCGTGTAATTTTACAGGAAAGCACACAACTACAGAATATTGTAAGTACGGAAACCGGTGAATTTGCAGGACGATTAAGAATCGGTGTTATTCCAACCGTGGCACCTTACCTGCTTCCGATGTTTTTAAATTCTTTCATAAAAAAATATCCCGGGCTTGAAGTTATCGTTAATGAAATAATAACGGATGAAATTGTTGGCAGACTGAATAAGGATTTAATCGATGTGGGAATTTTAGCTTTCCCTATAAATAAAGCGGGAATTGTTGAAGACTCACTTTACTTTGAACCGTTTGTGGGATACATTCCTAAAACACATTCGCTTAGTAACAAAGCTGATTTAACAATCGATGATATAAATGTTCAGGAGCTTCTGCTGCTGGAAGAGGGGCATTGTTTGAGGGACCAGATATTGAAGATTTGTGACAGTTCGGAGAGAGACCTTTCACATAAAACCAACAAAGTACTTTTTGAAAGCGGGAACCTCGATACCCTGAAAAATCTTGTTGAACAGGAGTTTGGTATTACCCTGCTTCCATATCTTGCTTTGCAGTATATTACCGATAAGAAAAAAAGAGGGCTGCTCAGAGAGTTTAGTCCCCCGGTTCCGCGCAGAGAAATCGGTTTTGTTTATAATAAAACTATAGCGAAGAAAAAATTAATTTCTGAACTTAAAAAGGAAATATTAGCAGTAATCCCGGAAGAATTGAAAGAAACAAAAGATAGTTTAATAGTACATTAATATGATAGAGATAAAAAAGAAAGTTCACTTTTTCGATTGCGACCCGGCAGACATTATGTTTTATGCACGGATATTCTTCTATTGCCATGCCGCTTATGAAGAGCTTATAGAAAGTATGCATCTCGGTTTTGAATATTGGTTAAACGAAGAATTCGTTGCGCCGATATTAAATAGCTCTGCCAAATATTTAAAGCCCTTGCGACCCGGCGATGAGTTGACGGTCAGAGTTAGCGTAAGCCAGTTAAGGAATTCATCTTTTGAGTTAAATTACAAATGCATTAATAAAAAAGATGAATTATGTGTGGAAGCTAAAACAGCACACATTTTTCTGAACAAGGAAACCTGGGAGAAGATAAAAATACCTCCGGTAATCCGGTCAGGTTTGGAAAAACATTTTATGGGTTAATATTTATTGTAGTTATGAATCGGCGGTGGACTAAAAAATAATGATTACCAATAACACCCAATTTTAGTCTGTGTTGTGCAAGTCTGAATTGTAATTCTGATTCCGACTTTAGTCGGAAGAAGAATCTCAATCGTGCTAAATTTGAGACTCTTCACTGCGTTCAGAGTGACAAATAATAGTTCTGCAACAGACACTTTATTCCGGTGAATTTGAGCGAAAAACGCAACTTTTTTGTAACGGTTTTAACAGTTTCCTTAATTTTCACGCAGTCTATAAAGCAGACGGGAAGTGATATTCCCTTTTTGAATAACGAATATTGAACAAAGAATGATGAATGTAGAACTTTTTAATTCACATCAATTCCCGTTCGATTTATCGAACGGACTAATAAAACAAAACACACACTAATCGGGCTTCAGCCCCATTAAAACACCGTAATGCGGCTGAAGCCGTTTTTATTTCTACTCTGTTTCTAATTCCGTCAGCTAAAGCAGACGGGAAGTGATAAAAAACAATAATGGCTATATAGCCAATAACAAACTATTTTATTAAAACGATCATGCAGAAACGCTAGTTGTTGCTTGTGTTCTACATTTTAGCTTGCAAAAAAAATCAAACTTAATCCAAACTATATTTATCAATCAATTTAGATCTCAAAACTTTTCCAAGCTCCGATCGCGGCAGTTCCTTTTCATAAAATATTTTTTGCGGGATTTTATAATTAGCAAGGTCATGCTTTAAAAATTCTTCCAGCTCATCGATCGTTAATCGATGCGATTTTTTTTTCATAACAATAGCTGCCGCAACAATCTCACCCCATTCATCATCTTTTAAGGGAAAGACGGCAGCATCATCGATTAAATCATGTTCGATTAATATTTTTTCAACTTCGTTAGGATTAACATTCTCTCCACCCGTAACAATT
>BDSV01000044.1 GCA_002898075.1 bacterium BMS3Abin03 | reverse complement strand
GGTATCATTAGATGGTAGTTGGCAAACTGCGTCTGGGATATGGAATGGATGAAAGAGTCCATGACATATTTCCTAAGAATTTATCTGGAGTTCTATCTAATTTCGCCTGATTCCGGTTCATATGTCGGAGCCGCAGTCGGCGTAGACAACCTGAAAGGCATAGATGACACACTCGGTGTTATTATCTATGACAATTTTGAACCCACGGGAATTATTTCTGAACCAAGACAAATTCCCTCAGAGTTCATCCTTGAACAAAACTATCCCAACCCGTTCAACCCAAGCACTATGATTAAGTTTAGCTTAGCTGCTGACAGCAGGGTAACCTTAACCGTATTTGATATATTGGGACAGGAAGTTGCTAATCTTATCAGTGGTAACCTTGCAGCAGGTTCTCACGAGTTTAACTTCGACGCATCTAATTTAAATAGCGGTGTTTACTTCTATAGAATAAATGCAGCAGGAGTTGACGGAACTAACTTTACTTCAGTTAAGAAGATGATCTTAACCAAGTAAAGTAAGCAGTTTTAGATATACCATCCGGCGATTGCCGGACGGTATATCTTTGTTGTGATTCACAAGCCGATTTTTGTTAAGAGTCGGCTTTTTTATATTATTCTTTCATTGTATTTTTTATCTGCTCTTAGGAAATGTCCTTTTACCTGCCTTTAGTTTCAAAATGAATAATGAATATGGAATGATGATTTTAGAAATAATCTGCCTTTTACAAATTGGTTTTCGGATTTTGGTTTTATTATAAACTTACCTTTATACTCTCTTCCCGCAAAAGTCGCATGTGTGTTAACTTAAGGAATATTTCCTAAAAGATGACTGAGAAAAAGTGCAATTTTATTGAATTGCCATGACATTTAGGTTGTGGATTAAATTAATAACGGACTATTGGCTTTAGCCAAAACTAAATAAAGAATTGTGGCTAAAGCCATAATTAACTTGGTCTTACAAGTTTCCCGACTTAAAGAGACTGTGTGAAAAACACAAATTTTCATTAACACCGGAATTCATTCCGGTGAAATTAAGCGAAAAACACAAATTTTCTGTAACGGTTTTAACCGTTTTACTAATTTTCACACGAACTCTAAAAGTCGGGGCAATTAAGTTGACGCACATACGCAAAAGTCGGGACAGGTAAAAAGAGATGAGTTTATTGTAAAATCTGAAAACCAATTAAAATAGTGTATCTCTTTCACCCTACTTATCGGAATTATCAAATCGACTTTCGTTAATCTTTTACTCTAAAAAATATGACTTGATTTCCGGGCGGAGATTGTATCGTGATGACATCACTTCTCCATAGGCACCGACAGTTCTAATAGCTATTAAATCTCCTCTTTTAGTTTCGGGCAGCAAAACAGACTTACCAAATGTATCTGATGTTTCGCATATTGGTCCAACTACATCATATCTTTTTTTAATTCCGTTTGATAAAAGATTTTCAATCTTGTGGTAAGATTGATAAAGTGCAGGTCTTATTAATTCCGTCATTCCCGCATCAATAATTACAAAGTTTGTATTTGCACCTTCTTTTATATAAAGAACTTTCGAAACGAGTAAACCGGATTGGGCAACAAGAGTTCTGCCCAATTCAAAGTGAAGATGTTGGGTCGATTTCATTTCAAGAAATTTTGCAAATACGGAAAAGAAAGAATTGAAATCCGGAATAGGATTTTCATCAGGATTTTCATAATCAACTCCAAGTCCGCCACCAGTATTTATATAATCAAATTCAATGTTGTGATTATTGAACCACTTTTGAACTTCATTTATTTTTGTGCAAAGATTTTTGAAAACATTCAAATCGTTTACCTGGGAACCAACGTGAAAGTGTAAACCGTTCAGTTTAATGTTTTTGTAAAATGATAGTTTCTCAACAACCAGGGAAAGATCCGCTTGATTAATACCGAACTTATTTTCTTTAATTCCGGTGGTAATGTAGCTATGAGTTTTTGCATCAAGATTAGGATTAATACGCAAAGCTATATTTGCTTTTATTCCCATAGATTCAGCAATTGAATTAATAATCTCCAGTTCCTGAACAGATTCTACGTTGAATGAAAATATGCAATGCTTTAATCCTGTTATAATTTCTTCATCAGATTTCCCAACTCCTGCGAAAACAATATCATCTCCATTAAATCCGCACTCGATAGATCGCAGGATTTCATTTCCGCTTACACAGTCTGTCCCTAATCCGAATTCTTTAACGATCTTCAAAATCTTTTTATTTGAATTAGCTTTAACCGCATAATGAACGATGTAATTTCTTTTTGATGATTGATGTTTTAGTTCTTCAAGAGTTTTGCGGAGAAGGGCAACATCATAATAATAAAAAGGAGTTTTAAGCGTTTGAAACTTCTTTATTAATTTCTCGTGGCGCATTTTATAATATCTCGTTTATTGCATTAAGAGCTTCTTTTTTATCTTCAGCTTTTACCAGCACAGAAATGTTGTGCCTGCTTCCACCGTATGAGATCATTCTTATCTTGAAAGATTTAAGCGCTTCAAAGATTTTATTGATGTAACCTTCCTGCTCGATAATATTCTCGCCTACAATACAAATGATTGATTGATTTTCGTTTAACTCTACCACACCGTATTGTGCCAGATCAACTGAAATTTCTTTGAGAAATGTAGTGTCATCTATTGTTACAGATACAGCAACTTCCGAAGTCGTAATCATATCGATAGGTGTTTTATACCTTTCGAATACTTCAAAGACTTTACGCAGAAAACCATACGCAAGAAGCATTCTACCCGATTTTATTTTAAGAGCTGTGATCCCATCTTTTGAGGCAACAGCTTTTATTCCTTTTCCTTCTGCTATACTGGAGATTAATGTTCCTTCGTTTTCAGGTTTAATTGTATTTTTTAACCTAACAGGAATGTTGGAAACTTTAGCGGGGTTGATGCTTAAAGGATGAAGTATTTTAGCACCGAAGTATGCAAGTTCAGCAGCCTCATCAAATGAAAGCTTTGAAATTGGTTTCGTATTTTCTACAAATCTCGGATCATTGTTGTGAAATCCGTTTATATCGGTCCATATCTGTATCTCATCAGCCCCTACTGCAGTACCGATTAAAGAAGCGGTATAGTCACTTCCACCACGTTTGAGGTTATCAATTTTTCCGTAAAGATTTCTGCAGATGTATCCCTGTGTAATAAACAAATTTTTACCAGGATGTTTTTCAAACTCTCTTTTAAGGTTCTCTTTTATATAATAATTATCCGGCTCTCCGTTTGCATCAATTCTCATAAAATTAAGTGCAGGAAGAAGAACCGAATCTACCTTTTGCTCCTGCAGGTAAAGTTGAAAAAGTGCTGTGGTGATAAGCTCACCATGCGCGAGTATAGCTTTTTCTTCGTGTATTGTAAATGCATTCTGAGCTAACGATTTTATATTATTAATATTTAAATCGATTAGCTCTTTCCCTTTACAAAGAAATTTCGAATTATCGAACAACCCGTCAGCAATAAGCCGGTACTTGTTTTCCAGCTCGTTAATGAGCAACTCTGCATCATAGTTCTTTTTTGAATAAAGATGCTCTGCTATCTTTAAGAGAGTGTTTGTTGTTCCGGATATTGCTGATACAACGACAATTTTTCTTTCTGTATTTGTAATAAGCTTTGCAGCATCCTTCATTCTATTTGCCGAACCGATGGATGTTCCACCGAACTTATAAATTTTCATTATATTTAATTTTTAGTGTTTAGAATAAAATTGGCAAACATGTAAAATTTATTGTAACCATAATTATTATTGTTAGAATAATTACTTTAACCGATATACTTGCCATATTTAGTTTTTTGTTTTTGAGTTCCGTACAAATTAATCTTCTAGTAAATTTTATCGTTAATAAGAATCACGTTTACACTTTCTTTGTTAATCCACTCAGATCTAATGAGCTTATTAAATCTTATTTTTCCTGTAATATAATTTTGATCGGTTGAGTAATATTCCTCATATACTTCTTCAAACTGATGTATCCCGGCTTCATTCCTTTCATTGAATCTCACATATACATTTACAAAAAAATCGTTATTAATAAAGGAATTACTAAGCTGCATCTTTTTCTTATACTCGTATTTATAATCATAACTAAGTGCAGATAAATCGGAGAGTACGGCTGCTGCAGTAGGAATGGCACCTGCCCCTTTACCGATAAAAATATTTTTATCTGCAAAAAAATTCTCTGTAACTATTCCATTATCCACTCCATCTACCGTAAACAACTCGTTATTTTCAAAAATCAATTGAGGCATAACAAATACTGCAATTCCCCCGCTCTTTAACCTGTGTGCCCTGGCTATGAGTTTTATTTTTCCTTTCTTTTCATTTGCAAACCGGATATCGAAGTCATTAATCTTTTGGATCCCGAAATTGAGCACTTTATCAGGTTTAACTGTTAAACCGAATGCGTGGGTTAACAGGATGCATAATTTGTACTTAGAATCATATCCTTCAATATCGTGAGTAGGATTACTTTCTGCATAGCCGTTTTTTTGTGCAGATTCAAGCGCTGTTTTAAATGGTTTGCCTGTATTGCGCATTTCAGTCAGAATAAAGTTGGTTGTACCGTTCATAATGCCGTGAAATGAATATAATGTATCGTTATCGTAATACTCTTCAAAATTCCTGATAACCGGGATACTTGCACAGCAAGCTGCTTCGTATAAAAATGGGATTTTGTACTTCTCCTGTAATAGAAGTATCTCTTCAAAATATTCAGAAACCATTTTTTTGTTCGCAGTTACTACGGCTTTTCCTCTTTCCAATGCTTCCTTTACAATTTCAAAAGCAGCTTCAAAATCATCAGTCAATTCTACTATTACGTTAATTTCGGGGTCATCGAGGATTTCATATTTGTTAAAAGTAAAATATTTATCAGCTAAATTTCTTTCTTTCTCTTTATGCTTAACACATATTTTCTTTATTTCCGGTTTGAATCCGATACTGTTTTCCAGGACACTAAACAATCCTTGTCCAACACATCCAAATCCGAACAGCCCGACTGTTATATTATTTCTGCTCATAATAATTTCCCTTTAAATTTGACTAATTAACTTCTACAGTTTCATTTTTATTAATGATTTTAGATAGCGCCTGCTTAATATCATTTATTAAGTCATCTGCATCCTCGAGGCCTACTGATAAGCGTATTAAGCTGTCACTGATTCCAGCTTCTAATCTGTTTTCTCTCGGAATAGATTTATGAGTCATCGATGGCGGATGACAAAGAAGGCTTTTTGCACCTCCAAGGCTTTCAGCTAATTTGAACAATTTTGTGCTTGTAACAAACCTCACCGCATTCTCTTCCGTATCTTCATTAAGAGAGAACGATACGATACCTCCGGGCAGTGATTGTTGTTTTGACGCTACGCTGAAATCCGGATGATTTTTTAACCCGGGGTAATAAAGATCTTTTATTTCAGGTCTTTCTTCGAGAAATTCCGCAACCTTTAAAGCATTTGCGGAATGCTTTTCAACCCTGAGTTTGAGTGTTGCAAGACTTCTTATAATTAACCAGCTATCGAATGGGGCAAGAACTCCACCGGTAGCATTCTGGATATACTTTAGCTCTTCACCAAGTTCATCCGAGTTGGTTACAGTTAAGCCCGCTAAAACATCGGTGTGTCCACCCAAATATTTAGTTGCACTATGAAGAACAATATCGGCACCCAAATTCAACGGCTTTTGTGATATTGGAGTGGCAAATGTATTATCCACACATACAATTATGTTATTCGCTTTTGCAATCTCAGATATCTTTCGGATGTCAGATACTTTTAGCAAAGGGTTGGTAGGACTCTCAAGCCAGATTAGCTTTGTCTTTGGTGAAATTGCATTTTGAACATTTTCGGGATCCGTAGTATCGACAAACTTTATATTTATTCCGAACCTGTTATATACAGTTGTAAACAACCTGTAAGCCCCGCCATAAATATCATCGACTGCCAGGACTTCATCACCGGCATTGAGTAGTTTAACCACACAATCGATTGCAGCCAAGCCGCTTGAAAATGCAAGCCCATATTTTCCACCTTCTAATTTGGCTATTATCTCTTCAAGTATATTACGAGTTGGGTTATTTGTCCGCGTATAATCAAATCCCTTATTAACATTTGGAGCTTCCTGTACATAAGTAGAAGTTTGATATATAGGAACTGCAATAGCACCAGTCAAAGGATCCACCGGGATCGATTCGAGTATTGATGTTATTTCATTCATTTGTATTTTCCCTTTCATTTATTTTGTTAATGACCAAAAATTTTTTTCAGTAACTGCAAATAAAAAACCCCCGCTTAAAAAGACGGGGGTTTAAATTTCACCTCTGACTTTTTAGCACAAGTTTAACGTCGCGGCAATATGTCACAAATCACGACGGTTGGATTTAGCTTGCCTGTCGGCAAGCAGGTCTGCTTAACAGCAGGCAAAGACAAAAAAAACCCGCTAAATAGCGGGGTAACAAACTCAATAGCTATTTAGCAATTTATTTTTTGTCGCTGCAATTCACCTTAAATCACGACATTTATTTTAAAGAACTATCCATATATAAATAAATTTTTTAAAACTACCAAATTATTGACAACATAAATATTTTAGTATGAAACGAGCATGAAAAAATATTTACACACAAAGGAACGATTATAATGCGAGTTCCATCTGACCTTAATATCAAATTATAAATAGATGAAAAAGATAAACTCATATTTTACATTCAAATCAATTATTATTTTGTTCCGCATTATGCCCTCTATTTATACCTTTTACAAATTGGTTTTCGGATTTTGGTTTTATTATAAACTCACCTTTATCATCTCTTCCCGCAAAAGTCGGGACAGGTAAAAAGAGATGAGTTTATTGTAAAATCCGAAAAGCAATTAAAATAGTGTATAATTCTTCAGCATCTCTGATAATTCCTATGGTTTCCTTCGCAAACTTTTGAATTATTCTGTCAAAATCCATTATTGAATTTGTCCCATTAATATAGGCATAGATGTTTGATGTTTTATTAAACTCTGTGTACACAGAATTGACAAGTTCTATTCATTGTTTGCTGCTATAAGAGGAAAGAAGGTTAAACTAATTGCACGCGCTATGAAAATTAATCCGGTTAGTGTTGCAGGGTCTGTACTGCCGGATCAAAACGAACTTTATTAAGTAGATGGTCTTTAGCATCTTCTTTACCCGGCTAAAGGTTGGACGTCAGCGCAAAGTTACATCCATAGGAAATTCAGGATGCTATCCTGCGTTACGGGATATAAAAGAAAAAATTCTTTTATTTAAATTCGGACGATTATTTATAATAAACTTGCTATCGATTATCCGGGAGTTTTTCACTTTCTCTTCAGTTAAGCTGTTTGTTACTGCAAAAACCGTTACCCCTGCTGCCTGCGCTGCTTGGATTCCGGAAACGGAATCTTCAATAATTATTGCTTCGCTATTTGTGATTTCTAATTTCTCTAACATTTTAAGATAAATTTCCGGATCGGGTTTAGGGTGGTTTACTTCATCACGGGTAATTATGTAATTGAAGTGATTCTCTAATTCTAATATTTTCAATACGTTTTTTACCTGTTCGCAATATGACATTGTTGCTAACCCGGTTTTTAATTCTTTAGCAATCGCTGTTTTCAGCAATCCAATATTATATTCACAGGAATGTTTTGGGAGGACAAGCGGATCGGAAAGCATTTCGTGATAGATTTTCAAACGGTGTTTTATTAATAGTTCAGCTAGTTCTTTCTGAATAAGGTTTGAATAATCAGTATTAATATTCTTTCCGAATTGTTCAATTAACCTTCGAGCAACTTCCTTACGGCTCAATCCAACTAATAGTTTAAAACTTTTTATAACTTGTTCCTCCCGAACAGAATTTTTACTTAATTCTGCAAGCGCTTTTCCATAAGAGTGAGCTTTTAAAATCTCTGTTTGAACAAGTGTTCCGTCGAGATCAAATATTATTGCTTTTATCATTTTATTATGCAAAACTATTTATTAATAATTTGATAGCGCTGTCAACACTTGTATTAAGCTGAAAGGAGATCACTTTTCGCTTGTTCTCCAATAATGCTTGGCGGTCGCCAAAAGCTTGCGAGGTGATAAGCACACCGAAGCTCATTGTAGATTTATCATCTCCTGCTTCATCCGGAATGGGTGCATCTTGGCTGATTTTTGAAATTAACTGGATAAAAACACCTTTGCCGGCGTCTCCTTTATGAAGCTGTCCGGTTGAATGAAGAAATCTCGGTCCGTATCCAACGGTAACGGCGGATTTATATTTTTTCTGAATTAGAGTTCGCAATGTTTGTAACTGTTCGGACGTTGCGCTATCAGGTTTTACATAAGCTTGTAATGTAACGTATTGATTTTCTTTCTCTCTGAATTCCTTTTCATTTTTCCCAAAGTATTCCTCAACTAAACTTGCGATGTTGTTTGATTCAGTTTTTGCGAAAACTTTCATTTCGTTCGTTTCAAAATTTGGTTTTGGCTGTGGAAGTTTGCCTTCCTTTAAATATTTAGCGAGCATTTCTCTCGCAAGAATTTTCGCTGCTTCAACATTTGGCTGATCGAACGGTTGGATACCTATCCTCCAACCAGCTATCGCAGTTGCCATTTCCCACCGGAAAAATTCTCCGCCAAGATCATAAAAATTATTCAATATAATTTCGATTATCGGATGACCTGCATCTTTTAATGCTTCAACAGATGTTTCTTTTAATTTATCATTTTTTAGATGCAAGTAAATGAACAATCTGTCATCAGAATAAAATTCAGGAGTTGTAACCTCTTCACCAACTACAGGCAAAATGCCTTTCCCGTTTTTTCCGGTACTTTCTGCAATCAGTTGTTCAACCCATGCGCCGAAATAAATTAATTCGGCAGAAGTGATAAATGTAATTTTGTCTCGTCCCTGATTAGCCAGTTCGCCCATAGCGCAGCCAAGTTGTGCGGGAGTGTTGTCACCATAAACAGGGCAGTTAAAGCCCTCGCTGTTACAAACCATAACTGCCGCATTGTTCAATAATGCATCCAGGTCTACTCCAATTAAAGCTGCGGGGACAATACCGAACAAAGAAAGTGCAGAATATCTTCCGCCGATATTTGGATCGTTCAAGAATGTTTTTCTGAAATTCAAATCCGAAGCAATTCGTTCCAATTTACTTCCGGGGTCTGTAATTGCTATGAAATGTTTTCCCGCATTTTCTTTACCTGCTTTTTTAATAGTTTGATTGTAGAAAAATTTCATAAATGAGAGCGTCTCAACCGTTCCACCGGATTTTGTAGAAACGATAAACAATGTTTTTTCGGGATTAAATTGCTTTGCCTTTTCGAGAACAGCTTCGGGATGAGTGCTGTCTAAAACAGCTAAATCAAGGTATCCATCTTTCACACCGAATGTTAATCTAAAAACTTCGGGAGCTAAGCTTGAGCCGCCCATTCCAAGAAGCAATGCACGGGTGAAACCATCTTTCTTTACCGATTCAACAAATTCATTGATATCGTCTATCATTTCTAAGGAAACTTCCGGGCTTTTTAACCAACCGAGGCGATTTGTTATTTCATCGGGTTTATCGCTCCAGACTGTATAATCTTTTTCCCATATTCTTTGAACTATTTTTTCTTCTTTAAGTTGTGTTAATGTGCCCTCAAAATCTTTTTGATATTTAGCCAAAGAAATCCTAATGAGTTTTTCTTCTTTGCCGATTCTTTCTACTTTTTCTTTAATGGCAGACATTAAGTTTTCAAATGATTTTGAGAATGATGCAACTCCGTCTATTTGGAGTTTGTTTGTAATTATATCCAGATCAATTCCGGACTTTTTCAAAGCATCGAGCTGTTCGATAGCTTCATTAACATTTATTTCGAGTGTGGGAGAGACGATTCCATGATCCATAAAATCGTTGAAAGTTGCCGGGGGAACTGTGTTAACCGTTTCTTTGCCGATCAGGTTATCGACATAAAGCGTATCGGGATAAAGCGGATTTTTTGTACCTGTGCTTGCCCAAAGCAGTCTCTGAACAGAAGCACCTTTTTCTTTTAATTCGTTCCATCTTTCGCTGCTGAAAATTCTTTTAAAAAGTTGGTATGCATATTTCGCATTTGCGATGGCAATCTTTCCCTTTAGTTCGGCGGCATTTAATTTATCCAATTCTTTATCGACAGCAACGTCTATCCGGCTTACAAACATCGAGGCAACAGATGCAACTTTTGAAACGTCTCCGTTCCGCTTAATCAAAAGTTCCAGTCCTTCTAAATATGCTTCGGCACTCTTCCGGTAATTTTCAGCATTGAATAGAAGAGTTACATTTACGTTTATACCCGAACCGATAAGCTCGGTAATTACAGGCAAACCTTCTTTAGTTCCGGGCACTTTTATCATCACGTTTGGTTTGTTTAGAACGGCAAAAATCCTTTTTGCTTCCCTAATTGTAATCTCCGTATCGTGTGCTAATTTAGGACTGACCTCGATGCTTACGTAACCGTCTAATGTTTTAGTGCTTTGGTAAACGGGCAGCATTAAACCGGCAGCAAGTTCAATATCTTTCAAAGCCAATTTTTCATAGATTTCTTCTGTCGATAAACCTTTGCCTGTTAACTCTCTCAAATCGTCATCGTAGTCGCTGCTTCCGGCAATCGCTTTTTCGAATATGGATGGATTAGAAGTTATTCCGCGTAATCCTTTATCGATAAGAATTTTTAATTCTCCCCCGGTTATGAATTGTCTTCTTATATAATCATACCAAATAGATTGGCCGAGCCGGGCGAGTTGATTTAATTTTGACATTTTTAACTCCGCTTAATAATTACTTTATAAAATTATTTATTTACTTATTGTGTTATCATTATAATTACCGATTCAGCGGGGTGAAGTATCTCGTTGTCGTGCAGTGCAGAATTCCCGGTTATTTGAGCGTGAGATTCTTAACTCCGTTCGGAATGAGAGTTACATCGAATTTTCAATGGCTATTCTTGCCGCACCATGCAGGGCGGCAAAATTATTATTGATCACATAAATTGGCGTTACCCCGGGCAGGTTTGTTAATCTTCCTTTCCCGGTAAAACTTTTTACGAGATTTCCTTCTTTAAGCTTAGGCAGTATCTTAAAAGGTATTCCTCCGCCGAAATAAACTCCGCCTGTTGACATAGTTGTCATAACGAGGTTACCTGCGTGTGTACCTAAAACCGAAACAAATATTTCTAATGTTGTTTCGCAAACTTCATCCTTTTTCTTTAAAGCCATTTCTGAAATCACAACGGTTTTGTCTTCGGTTTCCATTCTATTCAGTGTTTCTTTGCTTGGTTTTTTATGGCGGCAGTTTACCAGGAACTCAAAAATGTTTGGCATACCGCTGCCTGAAATTATCCTTTCATAACTAACACGGTTAAATTTTTCTTTGAGATACAGTAACAATTCAGTTTCCAATTTATTTGTGGGAGCAAAATCTGTATGCCCGCCTTCTGAAGGGATTACGATTTTTTTATCTTCTTCACAGAGTAAAAATGCCTCTCCCAAACCTGTTCCCGGTGCAATTACTGCGAAACGTTCCGAATCTCTATCTGCCGCACCTTTTTTAATTTCGATAAGTTCATCATCTTTCAAAAAAGGGATTGCAAAAGCGGTTGCTGCAAGATCGTTTACAACTTTTATTTTAGGAATGCCGGTTTTTTTGCTTTGTAAATGTTCATCAATAACCCAGGGAAGATTTGTCGATTTCACTTTTCCGTTTACAACAGGTCCGGGAATTCCGAATGCGGCGCTTCGGGGCAGTGTTTTTTCGTCTTTTAAAAAGTCGCTCATTACTGTATCGAATGTTTTATATTTTTTGCTTGCATAACGTTTGAATTTCTTCTTGATCAGCTTATTATTCTCTAATTCAAAGAGTGCTAATAAGGTTTTTGTACCGCCGATATCTCCTGCAAGTATCATTTGTGTTTTCCCGTAAAGGCAGTTCCGCTATTCAGTAAACGGGCTGCATCCTGATCTAATATCCAGATAATTTTTCCGTCTTTGGGTGAGACAAAAGCAGCGGGAAATTTCCTTTCGGAATTATCATTGCTAAAAAGTCTATTCAAAATAACTGCCTTCTTTTCTCCCGTAACTATAAAAGTAACAAGCTTAGCGTTGTTAATTACCTTACCTGTAATAGTAATTCTTTCACGTTTTGTTTTAGGATGAACAGCTACCGAACAGAGACGGGATGCAAAAAACAAGTCAATATGATTTGAGAAGATTGACGCCGTATGGCCGTCTTTGCCGAGACCGAGCATTATTAAATCGAATTTTGGAATTCCGTTTTTCACAGGGATATTATTTTTAAGTTCTTCTTCATATCGGGCGGCTTCTTCTTTAGGATTATTTTCTCCTTTAATTCGGAAGATATTTTTTTCCGGGATTTTGATATTTTTTAACAAGTTCTCATTTGCCATTTTGAAGTTGCTCTCTTCGCTGTCGGGAGGAACGCATCTTTCATCTCCGAAAAATATTTTAATTTTATCCCAGTTAATTTTATCCCTGTAATTTTCTGAAATATGTCGGTAAATTTTCTCCGGTGTCGAACCGCCGGAAAGTGCAATTGAAAAAAAATTATTATCCGGTATTTCATCAACCTGCTGTTTTAAAAACTCGGCAAAAAAATCGGATAAATTATCAACCGAGGGGAATATTTTTATAATTTGTTTTTCCGTCATAATTCGCAAAACACTCCGTCATTTGAAAGATTTTTACAAGGATAACGCCACGTCATTGTGGGGTCTTCAATTAAATTGTCGGCGTTTTCCGGTCCCCAGGTGCCTGCCGGATAACCATAAACAGGAATTTTAGGATTGTTCTTCCAGGCATTTAGAACAGGTTCCAAAAACTTCCACGCAGCCATTACAGCATCTTCTCTTGCATACAATGTAGAATCGCCAAGTAAACTGTCATGTAATAATCTTTCATAAGCAGTTGGAATTTTTTGATTGCATAAGTCGGAATAATGAAAATCCATATTTACATTTTGAACTTCAAAACCCGAACCAGGAACCTTCATTCCGAACTTCAACAAAATTCCTTCATCGGGTTGAATGCGAATAACCAGTTGGTTACAGGATTCACAAATATCTTTTTTCGCAAACAAATAATGAGGCGTTGGTTTAAAATGAATAACCGCTTCCGTTACCCGGGTGGGAAGCCGTTTACCCGTGCGAATATAAAACGGAACTCCGCCCCAGCGCCAATTATCTATATAAAATTTAATTATAACAAATGTTTCAGTTTTCGAATTCGGATCGACGCCGGCTTCTTCGCGATAGCCCTTTATTTTTTCTCCCTTGATTGTTGAAGCAAGATATTGACCGCGCATGGCAGAATTTATCACATCATCTTCTTTAATTGGACGGAGTGATTGAAAAACTTTAACCGTTTCATTTCTTATAGAATTTGAATCCATTGCTGAAGGTGGTTCCATTGCAGTTAACCCGACTAATTGCAACAAATGATTTTGAACCATATCGCGAAGCGCACCGGATTTTTCGTAATAACCGCCGCGTTTTTCAACACCAATAAATTCGGCAGCGGTTATTTCAACATGATGCACATAATTTCTGTTCCATAACGGTTCGAAAATCCCGTTCGAAAATCTTGTTACCAAAACATTCTGAACTGTTTCTTTCCCCAGATAATGATCTATTCTGTAAATCTGATCTTCATTCCAATCTTCATGCAATGAATGGTTCAGCTCGATAGCACTTTTCAAATCGTAACCGAAAGGTTTTTCAACTATTACTCTTTTCCAGCCGTCATTTTCATTATTTAAATTATGCTTTGCAAGGTTCTTCGGAATTACGGCATAGAGACTAGGCGGGGTTGAAAGATAAAAAACCGTGTTGCCGCCAACACCCATTTCTTTTCTTATTTCCTGCAGCTTTGTTGTCATATTTTTATATGCATCCTGATGAGTGGCGTCGATGTATTGATAGAATAATTTTTTCAAGAATGGTTTTACATTTTTTTCATCATAAGAATCGGAATAATTTTTAATTCCCTCGTTCATTAAATCTCTAAAATCGTCGTGGCTTAATTTCGTTCTTCCGAGTCCGAAAATAGCAAACTTTTCGGGAAGTATGTTTTGCATATTAAGCGCGCAAAGCGCCGGAATAAGCTTGCGTTTAGTTAAATCTCCCGATGCGCCGAAGATTACTAATATACTGTTTTCTGGTCTGTTCATTTTATTATCCTTTTTGAACTAAATTCATTTATAAATTGCCGGCTGTTAACGGAATCCATTACAGAACTTGTGAACTGTCATTCTAAACGGACCAAAACGGAATGAAGAATTTCAACAATGATAAATGCGAGACTCTTCTTCCGATAAGGGAACTCCGGAATGACAAAATAAAGTTCTGCAGCGGGCTTACTCATCATCCTTCATTTTAACTGAGTGTCCGCCAAACTGATTTCTTAATGCGGCAAGTACTTTCATTGCAAACGATTCATCTTGCTGTGATTGAAACCTGTTGTATAAAGATGAAGTAATTATGTGTGCAGGAACGCCGAATTCAATAGCTGCCTGCGCGGTCCATCTTCCCTCGCCGCTGTCGGGTACGTATCCTTCAATTTTTTCCAGCTTCGGATCCGCACTTAGTTCATTAACAATTAAATCCAGCAGCCACGATTGAATAACACTGCCAAACCTCCAACCGTTTGCAACAGACTTTAAGTCTAAATCAAAAGGAGAGTTTTCCAATATTTCCAATCCTTCTGCATAAGATTGCATCAACCCGTACTCAATTCCATTGTGCACCATTTTAACAAAGTGACCCGAACCGCTTTTACCGCAGTAAGTATAGCCGTTTTTTGGCGCGAGAGATTTATAAACCGGGTACACATATTCCGACGGTTCTTTTTCTCCGCCGGACATTAAGCTGTAGCCGTTCTTCAATCCCCACACGCCTCCGCTTACTCCGCAATCGAGATAGTAAATGTTTTTTTCTTTAAGCCGTTCTGCTCTCGCCTGCGAATCTTTCCAGAATGAATTTCCGCCGTCAATTACAATGTCTTTTTCGTTTAATAAATTTTGGATCGTATCGATTGTCATATCAATAGGTTTGCCGGCGGGAACCATTATCCAAACAATTTTTCTTTTAGGAAGCTTGCTTACGAGGTCTTCAAGCGATTCGGATGGAATCGCACCGTTTTCGGCAGCTTTTGAGATTGCTTCTTTACTTAAATCATAAACGACAACTTCATGTCCGCCTTTCATTAATCTTTCAATCATAAAACCGCCCATTTTTCCGAGACCGATAAATCCTAATTTCATTTTTTCCTCTGTTTTTAAATACAAGAATATTCTTAAGTGAAATGAAAATAAATAAAAGAATTGTCAACTATAAATATATGTGGAATTAAAGAGAAACAACAGTGATTAAAATCACCGGTTTTAATTTACAATGTATGTCATCCCCGCGCAGGCGGGGATCTCTGAAAGTTAAGGGATTCCGCATCAGGTGCGGAATGACAGCCTTTGAAAAAATATTATCAATTCCCGTTCGATTTATCGAACAAAAAAACTACAAAAATATTTTATTCCCGTTCGCTTCAGCGAACGGATTAAGAAATAAAGGAAACATTTAGGGCTTTAGCCCTATCAAGCACTGCAATGCGGCTAAAGCCGTTTTTGTTTCTACTCTTTTTCTAAGTCCGTCCGCTAAAGCAGACGGGAAGTGATAATTATGATTATTCATTTAATTAAACATTAAACCATTTTTTGAATAATGAACACCAAACAAGGAATAATGATTTTAGAAGTTTATCACATCAATTCCCGTTCGATTCATCGAACGGTTTACAAAAGTACCACAACACACTACGGGCTTTAGCCCCATTGAAACACCGTAATACGGCTAAAGCCGTTTATTATTTCTACTCTGTTCCTAAGTCCGTCCGCTAAAGCAGACGGGAAGTGATAATTATGATTGTTCGTTAAATTAAACATTAAACCATTTTTTAAATAATGAACACCAAACAAGGAATAATGATTTTAGAAGTTTATCACATCAATTCCCGTTCGATTTATTGAAAACCAACAAACTATTAGTCTCGTGGTTGCAGAAGTTTTGCGATTAAGCCAGTCCAACCTGTTTGATGCGAAGCTCCCAAACCTTTTCCGTTGTTACCGTGAAAGTATTCATAAAAAAGAATATAATCTTTAAAATTTTTATCCTTCTGAAATTTTTGATTTTCACCGAAAACAGGTCGGTTACCGTTTTTATCTTTCAAAAATATTTTTTCCAGGCGTTTGCTTAATTCATTTGCAATTTCATTTATTGTAAAATAATTGCCCGAATTTGTTGGGTATTCAACTTTGAATTGGTCGCCGTAATAATGATGAAATCTTTGCAGCGATTCTATAATTAAAAAGTTTACCGGGAACCAGATTGGTCCGCGCCAGTTTGAATTACCGCCGAACAAACCGGTTTGCGATTCTGCAGGTTCATAATCTACTTTAAATTCATTCCCGTTGGTTTTAAAAACGTAAGGATTCGATTTATGAAATTTTGATAATGAGCGAATGCCGTAATCCGATAAGAATTCTGTTTCATCGAGCATTCGTTTTAATAATTTTTTAAAGCGATGACCTCTTAGAAGAGAGAACAACCTGCGCTCACCTTTACCCTTAATTTCCCAATGCGAAACAAGATTAGAAAGATCGGGTCGATTTTTTAAAAACCATTCCATTCGCCCGGCAAACTCGGGGCATTTTTTAATTATATCCGGTTCTATTACTTCTACTGCAAACAGCGGTATTAAACCAACCATGGAACGAACTTTTAATACTGTACATCCCTTGTTAGTGTGAAGAACATCAAAATAGAATTCATCATCATCATCCCATAAACTTACGCCTTCTCCGCCTATGTTTTTCATTGCACCGGCGATATAGAGAAAATGCTCTAAAAATTTTGTGGCTAAATCCTGGTAAATAGGATTATATTTTGAAAGTTCGAGAGAGATTTGCAATAAATTTAATGAGAACATTGCCATCCAGCTCGTTCCGTCGGCTTGTTCGATATGCCCGTTAACCGGGAATCCGGAACTGCGGTTAAACACACCTATATTATCAAGCCCGAGAAAACCGCCCTGAAAAATATTATGCCCATGTTCGTCTTCGCGGTTTACCCACCAGGTAAAAGTTAAAAGCAACTTATGAAAAACCGATTCGAGAAAAGCTACATCACCTTTACCGCCGTTATGTTTTTTATCAATTTTATAAACACGCCACGTTGCCCACGCATGAACAGGCGGGTTGACATCGGAAAAATTCCATTCATAAGCGGGAAGCTCCCCGTTAGGGTGCATGTACCATTCGTGTGTTAAAAGTTTCAACTGTTTTTTAGCTAATTCAGAATCTATCATTGAGAGGGGTATGCAGTGAAAAGCAAGATCCCATGCTGCATACCATGGGTATTCCCATTTATCGGGCATAGAAATTATATCGGCGTTATTTAAATGAGTCCACTTACTGTTACGACCCGTTAATCGTTCTTTAGGCGGCGGGGGCTGCCCGGGGTCTCCGTTCAACCATTGTGGAACATCGTAGTAATAAAATTGTTTGTTCCAGAGCATTCCCGCAAGCGCCTGTCTCTGCACATTCTTTTCATCTTCACTTTTAATTTTTACTTGAAGTTCATCATAAAATTCGTTTGCTTCATTAATCCTGTTTTTGAAGATCGTATCGAAATCGATAAAGGCATTATTAAAAGATGTTTTCGTTAACCGCAGTCTGATGGAATGAGAACCGCCAGCGGGAATTATCAGGTTGTAATTTGCGGCAGCTTTTGTTCCTGTTCTTTCTTCGTTAACCACATCCTTATCTTCGTTAACTACATAATTATTTACGGCATCTTTAAAATATCCTTTTCGGTTTTTTACGCCATAAAGTCTTTTATGATTTGTTTCATTATCGCAGAAAAGAAATTCGCAGCTTTTTTCACAATAAAGATAATACCTGCCGAGGTTTTTATGTTCAGCGCTGAGTACATGATCGAAAAGTGTGCAGAGAAGAGGCTTGTAATTGTTATAACCCCACGACCACGTGTTGCGAAACCATATTTGCGGAATAATATTTAAAACGGCTTCTTGCTTTGCACGGTTGTATGCTGTTATTTTAATTAAGATGTCTTCTTCACAAGCTTTTGCATATTCAATAAAAATATCGAAGTATTTATCATCATCGAAAATTCCGGTATCAATTAATTCAAATTCAGGATCTGATTTTCCTCTATTTCTGTTTTCTTCCAATAGTTGGGAGTAAGGAAACTCTTCCTGCGGATATTTGTAAAGCATTTTCATGTAGGAATGAGATGGTGTGTTATCAAGATAATAATAATACTCTTTCACATCTTCGCCATGGTTTCCTTCTTTACCCGAAAGACCGAAAAATCTTTCCTTTAAAATCGGGTCTTTACCATTCCAGAAAGATAGCGCTAAGCAAAGCCGCTGAAACTCATCGCTTATTCCGCCGATACCTTCTTCACCCCAGCGGTATGCGAAGCTTCGTGCCATATCGTGAGTTGTGTATGTCCATGCTTCTCCGTTGCGGCTGTAGTCTTCGCGAACGGTTCCCCATTGGCGGTCGGTTAAATATGGACCCCACTTATGCCATTTGGATTTCCCTGATCTTATTTCATTATATCTTACTTTTTCAAATATCAAAGCTTCTCCGACAAATTATAACCGCAAAAATATGTAAATATATAATTCAAAATTATCTGTTAAGTTACAATTAATGAGTCCACTTTATAAAGGTAATTACACTGTAAACAAGAATTTAAAAGCTTGAAGCATTAATAAATTCTCACTTTTCCCCGATGAACCGGCACAAGCTTGAGCGAGATCGCCCCGGGTTTAACGTCGCTGCAAATTACCTTAAATCGCGGTACATATTTTAAAGAACTTACGAAACGAGTATGAAAAAACATTTACACACAAAGGAATGATTATAATGAGAGTTCCATATGGTCAAAAACAAGAAATTATAAGTATATGAAAATATAGTTTAATTTTATTCCGGTTTAATATAAAGTAATAAATTACTTTCGTTAGATAATTTTAATTGTTAGTTAGGATGCTTCGCGAAACTTATTCTTCACAAAATACTTAATGTTACTTGATTGGTTTGGAAGTGCTATTTTATTCATTTTTCAATGCTTCGCCTTCCTTATTGATTAATTTTGACACTAATATTAATGCTATTTGTTTACTTTATATAGGTTTTGCAAAGGCTTCAGTTAGTTTTAATACTTTCATTATTAAACAAAATAATTTAGAAAAATGCATAAAAATACATTATAGCTACAGAATTATGCAGATATGGAAAATATTTTAATAAAATATTCATAATCCTATTGACAAAGTATTTTTGGTTTTCTATATTTTGTATTAGTAATGATAAACAAAAGAAAAAATATTAATCCATTCCTATTAATTCTTTCAAAAGAAACTTATTCTTTTTCTATCATCCATAAACGCCCTTAGCGGGCGAAATCATAATCACTTCAAGAATAATTCAATCCTAAGTAAAATTTATTAATAAAAATTTATAGAAAAAACTATGCATTCAATTGGTATAATCGGAGGGACAGGGTACGCTGGGGAAAAATTAATTCAATGTCTGGCTCAGCATCCTTTTACAACGGAATTCCGGGTTTATGCAAAAAGTAATGCAGGTGAAAAATCACATGATATTTCCTCCCGTCTTGATGGATTAGCGGATAATCTTCAAATAGAATCTATTGATAATATTTCTCTTGAGCACGATTTATATTTTATTGATCTTCCACCTGCCAAAGCTCTGCAATACGTACCTAAGCTAATCGGCAACGGTAAATTTGTTGTGGATATCGGTGGAGATTACAGATTAGATTTTGAAGAGTTATATATGCAGTGGTATAAATTCACACATACCTCGCCACATCTTTTAAAGGATAAAGTATATGGATTAGCAGATCATCCGTCAACCAACTATGATAATGTGAAGTTAATTGCAAATCCCGGCTGTTATCCTACCGCCGTACTTCTTTCTCTCCTTCCTTTACTGCCTGATTTTGCGGATAAAATTATAAGCGTGAGTTGTGCTGCATTTTCAGGAACAAGCGGGGCTGGAAACGCTGTAAGTGCAGATCTACTTTTACCCGGGATGTACGGCAATGTAAAAGTTTATAATGTTAACAATCATAGGCATGAGCCGGAGATATTGCAGCAGCTTTATAAAAATGGATTTCATTCGCCTTTTTCTTTTACGCCTCATCTTCTTCCCGTATCGAGAGGAATTTATGTTACTATAACAATCCATTTATCTGAAGAGGTAGAAAAAAAAGATATTGATAAAGTATATAATACAGTTTATCAGAGTTCTCCTTTTGTCCGGCTAAGAAATAATCCACCTGTGTTTCAATTGATTATTGATTCTAATTTTTGTGACATAAATGTTTCTATAAAAGGAAAAGTTCTAATTATTACAGCGGAAATTGATAAACTTGTGAAAGGCGCTGCAGGTCAAGCAATCCAGAATATGAACAGATTATTCGGTTGGGATGAGACCTCCGGGTTGTTAGAAAGGAAGTTGAAATATGTTTCAGTTTAATCCTAAAGGAACGATTACCATAACTCAGGGTTTTAAAACTGCCGGAGTTCATTGCGGGATAAAGAAACGAAAGAAAAATATTGCATTAACATATTCAGATATTCCCGGTGATACTGCAGGTATACATTTACATCGGATAAAGTTTCAGATGCTCCGAATGATATGGTAATAATTTTAGTAAACGGTCTTTCAGAGATAAAAAGAATGGATGGTGCCGACAATTATGCTGTCTTTCTCGAAGGATTAATTGCTATTTGTTCAGAGATGGCAAAAGCGATTGTATCCGGTGGTGAAGGAACTGCAAAGTTAATTAATGTTGCCGTAAACGCTGGTGGACAGGGAACAGATGGTATGATTCCAAATCTTCAAAGCTTTAAAATATGGAATTAATAAACTATGGATCGGAAGCGATCTTTTTAATCATAACCGAAGGAGAAGTTTTTAAATTTATTTAGATACTTTCTTCAATTTTAAATAATTTAAAAGGAAATAATTTATGTCTGTAAAATTGAAAAGACAGAACCGTATTAAAGAAATTTTAAACGATTATATAATAACAAATCACGATAATCTCCTGACAAAACTTAAAGAAGAGGGAGTTAATGTAACCCAGGCAACTTTAAGCAGGGATTTTGCCGAACTTGGAGTAATAAAATCGGTTTCGGGTGATGGCATCAGGTATATTTACAATGCGGAAGAATCAGGAAGACAAATTGCAAAGCTGATATGTTATGAAATTTTAAGTATTGAGCATAATGAATCTATGATTTTAGTACGAACCCTTGCTGGAAGAGCACAAGGTGTAGCTCATTATATTGACCGGCTTAACAAAAAGGAAATAATGGGTACGGTAGGAGGAGATGATACAGTGTTAATTATTCCTGATAATCAAAAAAATATTCCTTTTATAATAGACAAACTAAAAAAAATAATGACCGAGTTACCGGAGAAATGAAATTCATTTCCGTCTTTCCATTAGTAAATATTGTTGGAAAAAATTCGTTGGGAAATTTAATGAAGAACATAGTTAAAGATTACTTCTATTGAACATAATTAATAAGGAGATATTAAAAAAAATGCATAGAAGAAAAATAGTAGTTGCATATTCAGGCGGACTCGATACCTCAGTAATGGTTAAATGGTTAAGCGAAAATTATGATGCGGATATTATTACTGTTACAGGCGTACTTGGTCCAACTGCCGAGCTTGATGGTATAGAAGAAAAAGCGTTAAAAACAGGTGCAAAAACGGTTCACATAGTTGATTTGCAGGAAAAATTCGTTTCTAATTTTGCATTTAAAACATTAAAAGCCAGTGCATTGTATGAAGGAGTTTATCCTATGGCAACTGCAATTGGAAGACCGCTCCTGGTAAAATTATTAATTGATATAGCTTTGGCAGAAGGGGCTGATACTATTGCGCATGGTTGTACAGGTAAAGGTAATGATCAGGTTAGATTTGAAGTCGGAATCCAAACACTTGCTCCACAATTAAATATTCTTGCACCGTTAAGGTTCTGGGAATTTAAAAGTAGAGAAGAAGAGATTGATTATGCAATGAAGCATAACATACATGTAAAAGTAACAAGAAAATCTCCGTATTCTATTGATGAAAATCTTTGGGGGACTGCTGTTGAGTGCGGTATTCTCGAGGACCCAACCAACTGTCCACCTGAAGATGCGTACCAAATAACTGTGAATCCCAGAACAGCTCCTTTGGAACCTGAAATAGTTACCATCCTTTTCGATAAAGGAATTCCTGTAAAACTTAATGGTTATAATTACACTGCTGCTGAAATTGTTAAAGAGTTAAACTTACTTGGTGGAAAACACGGCATCGGCAGAATTGATTTAATTGAGAACAGAGTTGTGGGAATAAAATCGAGAGAAATTTATGAAGCACCGGCTGCTGTAATTCTTCATAAAGCCCATTATGAACTCGAAAAATTAGTTTTGGACAAAGAAACTTTTAGGTTTAAGCAAAATGTTTCCAACCAAATTGCAAATTTAATATATGATGGTCTTTGGTATTCTCCTCTATTTGATGCTTTAATGACCTTTGTTGATAGAACCCAAGATACAGTTTCAGGTGAAATATTTATAGAATTATATAAAGGAAATATAAATGTATTATCAAGAATCTCACCTTACAGTCTGTATGATAAAGAGCTTGCAACTTATGCTGCCGGCGATACATTTGATCACAAAGCTGCGGAAGGGTTTTTAAAATTATATGGGCTTCCATTCAAAACTTTAAATATAGTTCGGAACTCTATATATAAGGAGGTAAAAGAATAATGCTTTGGGGCAGCAGGTTCAAAGATAAACTTAACAAATCAGCGTTAAAGTTTTCTTCCTCTTTATCTTTTGATATAAATTTATTTAAGGAGGATGTGCTTGTTAGTAAAGTGCATGCAGAAATGCTTGCCAAGGTGAAAATTATTTCTAGTGAAGAAGCAGAGAAAATAATTTATGGTTTAGATCTCATTGAAAAACATTTTAACGATGGCTCCTGGAAACCGGAAGATGGAAATTATGAGGATATACATTCTGCTATCGAAACAAAATTATTCGAGCTAATTGGTAATACAGCAGGTATGCTCCATACCGGGAGAAGCCGAAACGACCAAATTGCAACCGATCTTCGCCTATGGGTAAAAAAATCATCTAAAGAATTAATAAATGCATTACACCATTTGCAGAATGTTTTTTTGGATTTAGCCGGTCAGCATATAAATACTCTCATTCCCGGTTACACACATTTACAGAGAGCACAGCCCGTTTCCTATGCATTCCATCTCCTTGCTTATGTAGAAATGTTTGAAAGAGATAAAAGAAGATTAAACTTTGTACATGATGTGGCTGATGTATCGCCTTTAGGATCCGGTGCACTGGCAGGTTCTACATTTCCCTTAGATAGAAAATTTATGGCTGAAAATCTTGGTTTTACAGAAATAACAGCAAATGCTATGGATGCAGTATCGGACAGGGATTTTGTTTTGGATTTTCTGCATTGTTGTGTAACAGGAATGATGCATCTAAGTCGGCTCGCTGAAGAAATTATAATTTGGTCCTCTGCCGAATGGAATTTTATTAAGCTTAGTGATAAGTTTACCACCGGTTCTTCTTTGATGCCGCAGAAGAAAAATCCGGATATTACAGAGTTAATTAGAGGAAAAACCGGTAGAGTTTTTGGAAATTATATTTCCCTCGCTACTGTTTTAAAAGGACTTCCATTAAGTTACAACCGTGATCTGCAGGAAGATAAAGAACCACTTTTTGATTCTGTAGAAACTTATTATAATAGTCTGTTGCTTACAGGACATACGATTCGAACAATGGAAATAAATACCGAAAAATATAAGGAAGAATTAAAAGGCGACTTTTCACTTGCAACCGATCTTGCCGATTGGTTGGTTATGCAAGGAATTCCTTTCAGGGAAGCCCATCACATTGTTGGAAATGTTGTGAAATATTGTGAAGTGCAGAATACAAAGTTCGATCGGCTAAATCTTGATGAAATGAAAAAAATCAATCCTATCTTCGATGCATCTGCAATTGAGATATTAGATATTAAAAACGTTTTGAATAGAAAACAAACTTTCGGCTCACCAAATCCTGAATTGGTGAAAAGGGAGATTAAAAAATGGAAGCAGACTCTAATATAGTATATGTTATAACTTTGTTACATTCATGTTTGAAGATTCTCATGATAATATTTGGGTACGGGCACAAAGCGGGGGAATGAATTTGGGAATACCTTTCATTAATCCTAAAATTGCTTTATAATTTACCTCAGGTTAAGTTTTAAACCCTTGATTTCTTCACAAAACTAATTATTGATTATATTTAATACTATAAAAAACGGCAGTAATAATTGAAACCCTGGCAAAAAATAACAATCGGAATTGTAGGATCACTTCTGCTTGTATTCATAATCGGCGGATATATTATTTATAGCGTGCTCAGTAATTCTCTTCCCGTTTATGAAGGTACGCTAAAAGCAAAAGAATTAAAAGAGAATGTTGAAATATACCGCGACAGCATGGCGGTTGCATATGTTTTTGCCCGGAACGATGAGGATGCTGCATTTGCTTTGGGGTATCTTCATGCACAGGAGCGGATGTTTATAATGGATTTAATCCGCCGTGCGGGTGAAGGCAGATTGAGTGAAATATTCGGTGAAGAAACATTGCCTTTCGATAAAATGTTCAGAACCATTGGAATAAAACGAACCGCGGAAAGAATCCTGGAAAAAATGAATCCCGAAGCACTCAGGATATTAAATGCTTATTCAAAGGGAATAAATTATTACATCGCTCAGAAAAAAAACGAATATACTTTTGAATTCGATTTCTTAGGATACCAACCTGAAAAATGGAAACCGCTTCACAGTATAATTGTAATTAGAATGATGGCATGGGAACTGAATATTAGCTGGTGGACCGATCTTATGTTTACAGAACTTGTGCAGAAATTTGGGAAAGAGAAAGTGGAAGACATTTTTCCCGAGTATCCCGAAAATGGACCGACAATAATTCCTTCCGGATTAGAAAAATTCGCACAGGTGAATTCTTCATTTATTAAAACAGATCAGTTATTCAGGAAATTTATCGGCAGTACCGGGACACATATCGGCTCGAACAGTTGGGTTGTTAATAAAGAGAAATCAGTTTCCGGCAAACCGATAATTGCCAACGATCCGCATCTCGGGTTCAGCGCGCCCGGTAAATGGTATGCAGTCGTTATCCGTAGCCCGGAGTGGAATGCTGCGGGAGTTTCATTACCCGGAGTACCTGGAATTGTCATCGGGAAAAACAAAAATATATCGTGGGCGCTAACCAATATTATGCTCGATGATTGTGACTTTTATTTTGAAAAATTAGACTCGTCGAAAACCAAATACCTGTTAGACGGGAAGTGGAAAAATCTATCCGTTATTGAAGATACTATTGAAGTGCGCAACAGAAAACCGGTACCGATAGAAATCAAATCAACTCACCGCGGACCGATAATATCCGCTATCTATCCGTACAATTTTATCTATAACAAAGAACACAATTCCTATCCGCCGATAAGCGTTAGATGGATGGGAGATGAATTAAGTGATGAAGCTTATGCTTTTTTGAAAATTAATAAAGCGAGTAACTGGGAAGAGTTCAAATCGGCGGTACAAATGTTTAACGTTCCGGGACAAAATTTTATTTATGCAGATAAGGAAGGAAATATCGGTTATCTTTTCGGCGGAGCACTGCCGATAAGAAAGGCAAACAATACAACTTTTGTTTTCGACGGAACAAATTCGGAGAATGATTGGAAAGGATTTGTTGATAGAGATGAATTGCCGATGTTGTATAATCCTCCGCAAAATTTTATTGCTTCGGCAAATAATAAAACCGTCAAAGAGTTTAAATATCATATTTCAAATTTGTGGGAACCGCCATCCAGAATTGAAAGAATTACTCAGCTCCTCAACTCCAAGGAGAAACACTCCGAACAGGATTTTATGAATTACCAGATGGATTTTGTATCGCCTTATGCAAAAACAATTGTTAAATATATTATCGATGCTTTTAAGGATGTTAAAATTACCGACAGTAATTTAAAACTATCGCTGGAACTTTTAAGCGAGTGGAACTATGACCTAAACAAATATTATCAGGCGCCGGCAATCTATTTAACCACTTATAAATATTTACTCGAAAATATTTACGAAGACAAAATGGGCAACGATCTTTTTAACCAGTTCGTGTTTATGGCAAATGTGCCCTACCGGAGTATCCTGAAACTTTTAGATAATCCGTCTTCGGTATGGTGGGATGATGTAAATACGGAAGTCCGGGAAGGAAGGGATGAGATAATCAGGAAGAGTGTTTCGGATGCATTAACTTATCTTGAAAATGAAATCGGCTCGGAAGTAAAGACCTGGCAATGGGGCAGAATTCATAAAGTAGTATTTAAACATCCGTTCAGCGGAAATTTTTCCCCGCTCGATGATTATATAAACATTGGTCCGTATGAAATAGGCGGCGATGGAACAACAATTTTCAACACCGAGTATTCCTTTTCTGAAAGCGTTGAGAAGTATCCGGTATTCAGGCATAAGCCGTTCGAAAATGATTTGGGTCCATCAATGCGGTTTCTATATGATTTCAGTAAGCCGGATCAGTTTTATCTTATTCTTACAACGGGTCAATCGGGCAATGTGATGAGCGATCATTACAGTGATATGGCACTGATGTGGCTGGAAGGGAAATATATGAAAATCTCAACAGATGTAAACAAAATAAAAAACTCTTCCAACAAGCTGCTCATTCTTTCGCCGTAAAGATTGAATGGAGATTGATTAAAATATTACAAACATTTCACTCCTGACGGAGTTGATATCGAAATAAAAAAGTTTAGTATTGTCCCGAAAAATTCAAAAATGTTTTATCTATTTTCATACTGAACATCGATAGATATATTGTTTTCTAAAAAACTTAGAACAGTTGTTTTCAAACCCCGCAGGGGTGAAATGTTTGTAGCAAAAAGACACCTTCAACGATAAAGAACCCCGTCAGGGGTGACATATTAAAAACTGCCGTATCTAATTAATTATTGTTAAAGTATATTTGCATTATAATTGATGAAATATATAAATTCGCCGAAATTAGGAATGATGAAAATCATCTTAAATTCAGATTGGCTTTAATGATAATTTACCGAGAACTTTATCAATAATTATATTAAATTAAAGATTATTAAAAATAATAGAATGACATGAAAGTAATTGAACATTTAAAAAATGCAGAAGAACCTTTAATCAGCTTTGAGCTTATACCGCCTAAAAGAGGCGGAGACATTAAGAGTGTACTTTCCGTATTAGATGCTATTATGAAATACAACCCGCCATTTATAGATATTACAAGTCACTCTGCCGAAGTTATATATGAGGAAACTCCCGGCGGCATTAAGAAAAAGGTTAAAAGAAAAAGACCGGGCACTCTCGGTATCTGTGCCCTGATTCAGAATAAATATAACGTTGACGCCATTCCGCATATCCTGGTAAAAGGATTTACGAGAGAAGAGACCGAAGACTTTTTGATAGAGCTTAATTATCTTGGAATTGAGAATGTACTTGCCATAAGGGGAGACGATAGCGGTTATGAAAAACCTCTCCCTTTGGGTAAAAGCACACACAGGTTTACAAGTGAACTGGTTAAGCAGATTACAGATATGAACAAGGGCAAATATCTCGAAGATTCTTTGCTTGATGCCAAGCCGACGAACTTCTGCGTTGGTGTGGGCGGCTACCCCGAAAAACATTTTGAAGCTCCCAACTTAAAATCGGATATCAAATTCATTAAAGAAAAAATTAATGCAGGCGCTGATTATGTAGTTACTCAAATGTTCTTCGATAATAAATTTTATTTTGATTTTGTCGATATGTGTAAACAGGAAGGCGTTAACGTACCGATAATTCCGGGTTTGAAAATTTTAACCTCAAAGGCGCAGCTCCATGCAATCCCGAAGAATTTTTACATAACAATTCCCGATGCATTAGCCGATGAAGTATATGCAGCCAAACCCGAAGATGTTTTGAATATAGGAGTTGAATGGGCATCGAAACAGGTAAGAGATTTATTGGATAAAAATATTCCTGGCGTGCATTTTTATATTATGTTGAATTCAAAACCGATTCGCCTGCTGATGGACAGACTAAAACTATTTAAAAAGAAAACCTGAAAAAAATACACAATAACGCTGAACAATGAAAATTAAAAGACCTAAAGCTAAAAAATTAAAATGGGGAATTGCCGGCTGCGGGTATTATACCGAACATACATTCATTCCGGCACTAACTTATTTAAGAAGAAGCTCACTTCATTCGCTATATAGTCATAGTCTAAAACGCTCAAAGGAATTGGCTAAGAAGTCGGGCGCGTTTGCTGCATTCGATAACTATGATGAGTTTCTCAAATCCGATATAAACTCGGTTTATGTTTCAAGTGTTAATGCCGATCATTATGAGCAGGTTATTAAAGCAGCAGAAGCCGGTAAACACATATTGTGTGAAAAACCGCTTGCACTAAATTTTCGGCAGGCAGAAGAAATGGTGAATGCCTGCAAAGCTAATAAGGTTCTGTTATCTGTTAATTATGTGCATAGATTTCATCCTCTTGTTGTTAAAGCAAAGCATATATTAAAAAATCAATTGCTCGGCAAGCTGGTTACGATCAATTTAAGTTTTAATGTAGATTTCCCGCCCGGAAGTAATTTTCGCTTTAACAAAAAACTGAGCGGCGGCGGTGCCTTAAGAGACCTCGGCACTCATCTGATTGACTTACTCCGGTTTTACGGCGGAGAGATTGAAGATATAAACGGTTACATGGATAATCTTGTTTATAAAAGTGAAGTGGATGATTTTGCAGCCGGTCTGGTAAGATTTAAAGATAGCGGATACGGATATTTTAACGTGTCGTTCAATAATAAAAAAGCATTTAACAGAATAGAAATACTCGGGCACAAGGGGTCTATCGCTATTGAAAATTTTATCGGTGTAAAACAGCATCATTCTGCCAAACTCACAATTCAGTTGGAGGGCGAAGCAAAAATGAGTTTTAGAAAAAGAGGCAATAAACTCGTTTATTTGCTGCGCTCGATTCAAAAATCATTTATAAATAATGATACTCCTGCTGTTACCGGAGAAGATGGATTGATAAATATGAAATTAATGGAGACATTAGAAAAGAAATGCGGGAAGTAGAAAAGATTGTTTCTGTTTGTCATAAGATTTACAAGCAGGGATTTGTCTCTGCATACGACGGAAACGTTTCAGTAATAACCTCGCGCAATACTGTTTTATTTACGCGTTCGGGTGTGTGCAAAGGCGATGTTACTGAAGAAGATATTCTCGAATTTGATATGCACGGCTCGCTTCTTAAAGGCGAAGGAAGAATTACTACCGAGTTCAAACTTCACCTTTTCGCATATTCAAGAAGACCCGATGTTAATGCTGTTGTTCACTGCCACCCGGTTTATGCTACGGCTTTTAGCTTAATAGGCGAAGGGCTTTCGGAACATTACTTCCCCGAGGTTTTACTTACTTTAGGCAAAGTGCCGCTCTGCCGATACGGCGCTCCTTCAACAAACGATTTGCCTTTAAGTCTTGAACCTTACATAGAACATTCCTGGGCGTATCTACTGGAAAACCATGGCGCGCTTACTTTGGGTAAAACTCTTGATGATGCTTATTATAAAATGGAAAAACTTGAGCACTCGGCGAAAACAATTTTTACAGCAAGGATGATGGGTACTCCGAAACAGCTTTCGAAACAAGATATTAAAAAACTTTTGGAAATATCGGAAGAAACATACGGTATAAAAATAGATTCTCTGAATATTTATGATTGAGTATTTAGCTCCGGCGAAAGAATATTATTAAACTATCATCTATTTTTAATTGTTTTGTTATTACACATTGCTCTCTATATTAGCTGTGTATAATTAACCTAATTTCTAATCCCGACCTTAGTCGGGATTAGAAATTTGATAGCATTAAATTGTTAAAAAAATAACAGTACTGATGAGTTATTTAATTTTGAATTTACAGATCGCCACGCTATGAATAAATATGATTTTAAAATTGCCATTTTTATAGGCGGAACTTCACCGGAAAGAGATGTATCAAAATCTTCGGGCAAAGCTATTTACGAAGCGGTTAACTCATTGGGTTATGAAACAGTTTTAATTGATCCTGCTTATGGTACAAATCAACCGGAAGATGATTCTCTTTTTTTTGATGAAAAAGATTTTGCCGGGATATCGAATGGAAATTATTTGAAAGCTGTAAACTCTGACCTGATGAAAAACGTCGATCTCGTTTTTATTGCGCTTCACGGCAAGTGGGGTGAAGACGGTACCATTCAATCGATTTTGGAATTGAAAGGAATAAGATACACCGGCTCGGGTGTTATGTCTTCTGCTGTTGCAATGGATAAATTGATGTCCAAAATTCTTTTCCGAAAAAGTAACGTTAACACCGCTGATTGGCTGCTGGCAAAAAACAATTTTGTTTTAGATGAAGTTGTTGAAAAAATAAAATCGCGCTTCGGGTTTCCCTGCGTAATTAAACCGAATGACCAGGGCTCGACAGTTGGATTAACGATTGCTAAAAGTGAAAGTGATGTTGAAGCATCGATAAAATTAGCACTGCAATTTTCTAATCTTGCATTGATTGAAGAATACATAGAGGGCAGGGAGATGACGGTTGCAATTTTAGATGGGGAAGCTCTACCTGTTTTAGAAATAATTCCAAAGGATGGTTTTTACGATTATAAACACAAGTACACGCACGGGATGAGCGAGTACATCGTGCCTGCAGAAATTTCCGGCGATGTTTTTAAAGAAATGCAGAAGCAAGCTGAAAAAGCATTTGAATCTTTGCGATGCAGCACTTACGCACGTGTTGATTTCCGGCTAAATGAAAAAAACATTCCGTACTGTTTGGAAGTTAACACGCTGCCCGGAATGACGTCTACGAGTTTAGTACCGAAAATGGCGCAAGCTGTGGGTATTTCATTTGAAGAATTGATTGACAGGATAATCAGGAACAGCTTAGATGGCAAAAAGTAAGAAAAGATTTTTTGTATATGGTTTCCTATTAATAATACTGATCGGGATTTTTTATCTTCTGTTTAACGACAGGGGTTTGATAAAATATTTCCGGATGCAAAATGAGCTGGATTCTCTAACAGAACAGGTAACAAATCTGGAAAAGGAAAACGCAAATCTTAAAAATGAAATTGATTCTTTAAAAAATAAAATTCCCGCCAAAATTGAGCAGACCGCCAGAGAAAAATATGATATGTTGAAAGAAGGCGAAATGAAAATTGAAGTAAAAGAAAATACCGATAAAACGGGCATGAAAAATTCCTCACACACAAAAAAATGATTCTAATGCGAGTTACATCTGACCTTAATATAAAATTCTAAACAGATGAAAAATAATATACCCGATGTTCCTTTAGCCGAAAGAATAAGACCTAAAACGTTGAATGACTTTTTTGGTCAGGAAAACCTTGTAGGAAAGGGCAAACCGATACGCCTGATGATTGAAAACGATACCCTTTCTTCTTTTGTTTTATGGGGACCCCCGGGAACGGGCAAAACAACATTGGCAAAAATAATTGCCGAAGAAACCAAAGCTGACTTCTACCAAATAAATGCTGTCTCATCGGGAGTAAAAGAGATACGCAGGATTATCGAAATAGCGAAACAAAACAAACAGATGGGAAAAAGAACAATCCTTTTCATCGATGAAGTGCATCGTTTTAACAAAGCACAGCAGGATGCACTGTTAAGTTCGGTTGAATCAGGATTAATCTATTTAATCGGTGCAACAACGGAGAATCCATCTTTTGAAGTAATTCCCGCATTACGTTCGAGAGCAAGGATATTTGTTTTGGATAATCTAAGCGAAGACGATTTGCTGGGAATTTTGAACACGGCACTTAAAAAGGATGAATTCCTTGCACAAATGGAAATAGAAATAACCGATGAGGATTTTCTTCTTTATCTATCCGGAGGAGATGCACGAACACTTCTAAATATACTTGAAGCAGCGGTAATTCAGGAGATAGATAAAAAACCGGTAGAGATTACCAAAGAGGTAATGGAAAATGTAATCCAGAAGAAAAACATAATATATGATAAAGCAGGCGAAGAACATTACAATCTTATTTCTGCATTTATAAAAAGTGTGCGCGGCAGCGATCCCGATGCAGCTCTTTACTGGCTGGCAAGAATGTTGGAAGGAGGAGAAGACCCGCTATTTATCGCAAGGCGGTTGGTTGTTTTAGCTTCGGAGGATATCGGTAATGCTTCGCCAAACGGACTTGTATTAGCTGAAGCTGCATTCGGTGCTGTGGATAAAATCGGTATGCCCGAAGCGAGAATAATTTTAGCTCAATGCACTACATATCTTGCATCCTGTCCTAAAAGCAATGCGTCTTATGCGGGAATAAACAAAGCAGAAGAAGCAGTTAAGAATAAACCGCTGTATCCTGTTCCACTGCACCTTCGCAACGCACCGACCAATCTTATGAAAGATATCGGCTACGGGAAAAACTATAAATATGCGCATAGTTATAAAAATCATTTTGTTGAAGAAGATTATCTTCCCGAAGAATTAAAAGACGAGCAGTTTTATTTTCCGACGGATAGCGGACAGGAGAAAAGTATAAAAGAAAGATTAAAATTTTTCTGGAAAAATAAGAAAAAGTATTAAACGGCATAACTTATAAATTAATACAAACCCCGTAGCGCAGGACAGTGTCCTGCGAACTAACAAGAAGTAACATGAATAATGAATATCAATAAACAACTTTTAATTTTAGAAATTTTCGGTTCTAATTTACTTCCAAAATTTGCGTTTGTTAACTGGTGTTCATAAATCAATTTGGGAGCCACAGATTGATAATCTGTGGTACAAAAGACAGTATCTGTTTTTACAACAATTGTCACGAGGTGATCTGTAACTACTGGGTTAAAGAGATTTTTATATTAACGATTAAATTTTATTTTAAATATTTTGTTGATTTATTAATGCAAAAAACCATCATCTGATATGAGAATGCACAAAGTGCCTTAGTTTATCCCGATCAAAGTCGGAATAATTTAAGCTTATACTTTTTTCGAGGAAACCTATTAATATTTTAATTATTTTTGTAAAAACTAATTTGCTGGTAAATGATTGCTTGTTTCGATACGGGAGTAAGCAGCAACCAATTTGAAAGAATTAATTTATTGTAAATGAGGGAAAATAATGAAACTAGTTTTGGTAATTTTATCTTGTTTTTTAATTTTAAATAGTTGTACGACTAAAGCGCCGTCGGAACCTAAAAATTCAACATCTGATTTTGATGTAAAAGTGCTTAAGTGGTTTGATGGTCACAAATCTGCTGTCTCAATAACGTATGATGCTGCGTGGGGCAACAATCCAATGCTTCAAAATGCTGTAGATGAAATATTACAAAGAAATCTGACAATGGATTTTGAACTTGTTACAAAAAACTATAACAATCCGGATAAATATCATCTAATTGAAGAATTCAAGACTAATTTGATGCCCTATGGAATTCATTTTTATGGGCATGGTAACAGGCATATAAATCATGACTCGTTAAGTTATTCAGAGGCTTATGATGATTTTAAATTGTGTTTTGACTTAATGAAAAGTTGGGATTTAAATCCGAGTGCTTACGCTTATCCGGGGGCGAGAGGTTATTTAATAAGAACCCAGCTTGCAAATAAAAATGCCGGATTTATATGTGCGCGGGGCGCAACAGTAGACCCAAGTAAGTTTTATATTTCCCCAGACACTAAAACAGAACCGGATAATTGGTTTTATCTTCCAGCAGTTTTTATTGGAACTCAAGATACGGTACTTATTAATAACCATGCAGAAATGCAAGTTGTATTTAATTCTGCACTTCAAAAATCTGCATGGATTATATTAATGTATCATTCTATTGGGATAGTAGGAGGTTGGGGTTACTATCCTTTTGCTGAATTTATTAAGGATTTAGATTATATCAAGTCAGAAGATTTTTGGTCCGGTAACATGGATATGGTTGCTAAATATATAAAAGAGCGTAATAATCTCGTGGTTCAAAAAACATTTCTATCTTCTGATTCAGAAATGTCTATATATAAATTAAGATTTAGCGACTATCTTGATAATGAATTATATAATCAGCCGTTGTCAATTCAATTTGAAACCAGCGATGATCTAATCCAAAGCATCAAAATTATATCATCTGTCGGTACAATAACGGAGAAGACTGTTACTAACAATGTAGCATCATTTAATATCCTCCCTGATGAAAAGGATAGTAAAATATATTTAATAAAAAGTAATATGAATTAATAAATGGAGAAACTTTAAATGATATTTACAAATCTAAAATTCAAATATGTATTAAATAGTGATTCATAATCACTATTTAATCGGAAAACGATTATTGAAAACTAAAATATAATTGTTAATGATTATTTGTAATTTAAGATTTGTTATTACAAAAGTGCAAACATTTTTCCGGGCAGTTGTTTTATCATTCCTTTAAATTCTAAGGAGAGCAAGTGAACAAGGCAATCGGATGTGGAAAGATTTGTTGCAGATGCAATTTTATCAATCTGCATTGGCTCTGAATTTAATGCGTTGATAATTTTCTCTTCAAACAAGTTTAGCTCTTCCTGCCTTTGAGGAATATTTTTACCGAGCACGGGTTTCAGTTTCAATTCTAATTCCAGCAGCACATCTTCAGCCGACCGGATTAGTTCTGCTTCGCCTCTTTGAATTAAAGAATTTGTTCCGTCCGATTGTTTTACGCCAACGTTTCCGGGTAAAGCAAATACTTCCCGATTTTGATCCAGTGCGAATCGGGCTGTTTGCATTGCGCCGCCCGTTATTCCAGTCTCTATTATAATCGTTCCGAGACTCAAACCTGATATTATTCTGTTCCTTCTTGGAAAATTCTGTGCATCCGGTTTTGTACCAAGCGGAAACTCGCTTATTACGGCACCCCTTTCGCATATTGTATCAAACAATTTTCTATTTTCGGGAGGATAGATTACATCCAATCCCGATCCGATAACGGCAATTGTTCTTCCACCACGCTTAAGGCATGCAGAGTGGGAGATTGAATCGATACCTCTTGCCATACCGCTAACAATTGTTATACTTTGTTCAGCGAGGTCCGAAGCGATTCTTTCGGCTTGAACTTTCCCGTAATTTGTCGGCTGCCTTGTTCCGACAATTGCAATCGAATATTCATCCTGATCAATTAGCTTACCTTTAATCTCGATTATTATAGGCGGGTCATATATTTTTTTAAGCAGTTTCGGATATTCTTTATCCCATATAGTTATAAGCTTTGCATTTAGCTTATCAAGCTTTGTTAGTTCTTCCTCTACACGGGATTTTATAGCGTTTCTGTTACTATTTATTTTCCGAATGCGTTGAGCGAGGTTAGTGCTTATTCCTTCCGCCGTTGTTAAGGAATGATAATCTGTGGATAGGATTTTTTCTGTGGAGTGAAACTTCGCAAGTAAGCTTCTTATCTTTCCCGGACCGATTCCCTCGACCGAAAGTAATAAATAAAGGTCTGTTAATTGTTCAATATTTAGTTTAGACACAATGGAAATAACCGATGTTGTTGCGAAACTAATTTACATCTATGGAATCGACAATTGCAACTATTACCGAATGGACAGGGGCTTTTCGATGCCCGAGTATTTGTTGAACGGCTTTACCCTCCTGAACCAGTAATACTGTATCCCCTATTCCTGCATCGACAAAATCTAATGCTATTACATCCTTCTCGCCGATGTAATTATTATTGAGATCAACCGGATGAACGATAAGAAGCTTGTGACCTTTAAGCTGGGAATTTTTCTGGGTCGAAACGATGTTTCCTTTAACTTTTGCCAGAGTCAACTTGCTCTTCCTGTTTTACATCTTTCCCCTTTTTCTTTCTGGATAAAATTGAAGCGGGAAAAATCAATACATATCCTATAAACAACAGGATTGGTGAAATTATAAGAGATGGAACACTATCCCACGGACCAATAGTCATCAGGTAAAAACCTATTATTATAACAATAAAACCCAGGGAAAGGAACAAATAATTTTGTTTCTCCCAGTAAATCTTAAACGGCGATTGCTGCGCCTGTGCCTTTTTAGATTTCCTAATATTTTTTCTTTGTACTTTCTTAGCCATAACTGCTCCGCAAAGATAATAAAAAAATAAAAGCCCAGCGATGGGGTACCACTGGGCTCGACTCTATTGCCTCAAAGGGCAGGGGAGAACCCTTTGAAAGAGCCGTAAACAATATAAAATGATAAATTCTAATTGTCAAGCAATTTACTTACTTATTTGATAAACAATTTTTCTAATAGTGTCGAATTGTAAATATGGGTAATCCTCACGAATTGTGTCGATGGCATCTCCGGCGCTTATCTTACTAGCTCTCAATTGCTTGAACTTCTTACGGATTTGATAATCTCTTACTGCTTTTTCATCTATCAATCCGTGAGAGTCTAATAACTCATAAATTTCGTCACTAATCAAATCCGACAACGGATTGTCTATTTTTGCTTTGATCTCTTTCATCTTACCCTTCCTTTTTTTTGTTAATGAATAGCTGTTCCTTGAACTTAGTATCAAAAATTCAGAATAATTAACCTCCGCAAAAACTCGTTATAATATAAAAAAACCGATCAGAGAGACTCCAAATCGGTACTAATTTGCTACTCTGATAATAAAAAATAATATTTATGTCGCTATTTTTATTTTTTATTACAGTAGCAATTAATCGATAAAAAATTTTCCTTTCCTAAATTTATAGATTAAAAATAGCAAAATATTATAAAAAGTCAAATAATTTGATTTTCATAGTTTTAGATGCACCAGGTCAGTAAAAGTTCCCTGATTTTTTCGGTTGTATAAAATCATTGAGAATTGAGTTGCAAGGTGATATGAGAGTTTAGTAAATTTATTATTTATTTCATATATATTCTGTTAAGTAGATTATTTTTTCACTAATAATAATTATCAAATGCCGGAAAACAAAAGAATTGATTTGCTGGATTATTTAGTAGTCTTAATTAAATGGAAAAAATTCCTTATCGCATTACTCCTGCCAACTTTGATTATTTCCTATCTTATGATTTACTTTTTAGTTGAAGAACAGTTTGATTCTTCAACTTTATTGGTTCCCGCCGAGGAATCAGGAATGGGAGGTTTAGCGGGATTATTAGGCAATTTAGGAACAAATTTGCCGTTTAATATAGGTGCTACTTCTTCAAGCCCGGAAATGGATATGTACAATACGATAATTTACAGCAGAACAAATCTTGAAAAAGTAATTGAGAAATTTGATCTAGTAAATGTTTACGGGTTAAGTCCCGCTATTAAAGACTACAGAGAAAAAACATTATTGATACTTGCTAATAGTATTAACGCAACTGAGACTGAATATAATGCCTACGAAGTAAAAGTTAGAGCAAAATCACCTCAGCTATCGGCAAATATAGCCAATTATATTATTCAATTACTCAATGAAAAATTAATTGAACTGAGAACTCAGAAATCTAAAAATAATAGAATCTTTTTAGGGAAACGCGTTATCGAAATACGGCAGAATTTAAGGAATTCAGAAGATTCCCTGCTGGCTTTTCAGAAAAAATCCGGAATAATAGAACCGGAAGAACAGTTTAAAAGTATCGTAAGCGCATATACTACTCTTGAAACCGAGTTAATCGCAAAACAAATTGAGCGATCGATTTTGGAAAAGCTTAAAGGCGCTAATACTCCGCAAGTAGAAAATATGCAGGTAGAAGTTGAAGAATTTGAAAAACGGTTGAAGGAGATGAAAAAACACGGTACTCCCGAAGGCATGATACCTGCTTTAGATTCATTACCGGAAAACGCCATCGGTTACTATAGATTATTTAGAGAAGTTGAAATAAATTCTAAAATATTAGAGTTCGTTTTACCGTTATACGAGCAAGCAAAAATAGAGGAGAAAAAAGATATACCAACATTACAGGTGATTGATTATGCAGTTCCTCCGGTAAAGAAAAGCTATCCGCCGCGGTCAATCTTTACATTATTAATAACCTTCAGCGTATTTTTAATTGCATTTATTTTCATATTAATGAAGGAAAATAAAAACCTTCAATCTTCGGAGAAGATGAAATACATTAAGGAGAATATGTTCAGATGGCGGAAGAGAAGTTAATTTACTTATCATTATAATCTAAAATGAAGTCGAATATAGCAATTTATTTGCAGCACTACCTTTCTCCCTCGATGACTTTCATATACAGACAACTTTTAGGGATTAGAAAATCTTTTAAGGTTTTTGTCCTTTCCTCTCATAAAGTTGAAAACCTTGAAACATTTCCGTTCGAACCGGTTTACTTTAAATCAAGAAATTTTAAACGTTTTAAAGCCGGCAAAATTTTTACAAAGATTTATGGTCAGCATAAATTACTTTCACGTAATCCACGGCTTTCGTTTAATCAAAAAAAGTTTTTCAGCGGCATAATTTCGGATAAAAATATTCAACTGATTCACGCTCATTTTGTACCGGCGGGAATTGAAATATTGCCGGTAGTAAAAAAACTAAATATCCCTCTTGTTGTTAATTTCCATGGTTATGATGGTTCAATACTTCTTAAGTTTAGAGATTACAGGGAAAAACTAAAGGAGCTATTTAATGAAGCATATATTTTACTCCCTTCTTTTTTTATGCTGAATGAGTTGAATGAAAGGATTGGCACATTAAAAAATTATTCCGTTTTACATATTGGTATTCCGGTGAATGAATTTGGTTTTGTTGAGAGAAAACCTGTACAAAGTAAATATGAAAAGAATGAAAAAATTATTTTCTTGCAGGTAGCTAATTTTGTTGAGAAAAAGGGACATTTCTTTACTGTTTCTGCATTTAATGATTTCTTAAAATATTACGAAAATGCCGAATTGATTTTAGCTGGAGACGGGCAGTTAAAGGATGAAATTCAAAGATTGGTTGACAAATTAGATATAATTAATAAAGTAAAATTTTTTGGGACAGTAACCCAGAAACAGGTAATCGAACTGATGGGAAAAGCCGATGTATTTCTGCATCACAGTGTTACAAGCAATGCCGGCGATAAAGAGGGAATTCCTACTGTGTTGATGGAAGCAATGGCTACAGGCTTACCTTGCATTAGCACAATACATGCGGGTATTACTGAACTAATAAAAGATGGAATAAACGGATTTCTCGTAGAAGAAAGAGATGTGGAAAGTTATGTGCAAAAAATGATAGAGCTTGTAAGCACATCCTACAACTTTTCATACGAAGCAAGGAATACGATCGAATCTGATTTCAATTTGGATCTACAAAATGAAAAGCTGATAAAAGTTTATAATTCTTTAATGAACTCATAAAATTTTATGGAAGTGATAGGATCGAGTTAAACAACAATAATATAAATGAATTCAAAATATCCACATATAAGAAGATTTTCTTCCGATATAGGAATTCCTGAAGATATTTTAGCAAAAGCATTTGAGGTAGAAAAAGAATTTCATTTTAAAATTTTAAATGAGATTAACTCAGAAAAAAGGAAGGAATTATATAGAGTGGTTTACAACACTGTTCACTCACTCTACGGTAAAGCAAAACTTCCGGCGAAGCAAAACCCCAAAATAAATTTGGTTAAAAAATTTGGTAATGCATTTAACGGAAAGTCGATATTAGATGTTGGATGTGGAAATGGTGACTTACTAAGCGCTATCCGGGAAACGGGAAAACCAAAAAGGTTAGTTGGTGTCGATATATCGGAATATGTTCTATCCAATTCAGATCCGGCTATTGAATTTGTCAAATCCGATATAATAGATTTTAATTTAGATGATAAATTTGATTTTGTTTTTTCAGACAATGTAATTGAGCATATCGCTCCTGCCGACCTCGAATCACATTTAACATCAATTAAAAGAATATTAAAGCCAGATGGAAAACTAATTATTTTAATGCCTAATAGATTGTTTGGACCCAGCGATGTAACCCGGATTTTTGATTATACTTATACAAACAAGGTTCCGGCTCAAGGCACCCACATTAACGAAACAACTTATACAGAAATGATTGAAGTGTTGAAGAAACATGGATTTAATAAATTTAAAACTATAATACCGCTTCCTAAAATCCGGTCTATTTTTCCGGGATTAAGAATAAATGCGAAGATGATATCATTTTTAGAGAAGAATGAATGGTTCATTAAACTGCTCTACAATTTTAAATATAAAGGTAAATGTATTCTTAAGTTAGATATATTTTTAGAATGCACATATTAAAATTCAATGTAATTTATGCAATTAAAAAAAGATGCTGTAAAAGGAGTTAAATGGGCTTCCGCCTCTCAATTAGGCAGGCAGGTAATTCAATATACTACTACTATTATCCTGGCTGCTTTATTAACTCCATCCGATTTCGGAGTGATGGCTATGGCTATAGTTATTATTGGTTTCCTCGATATTTTTAAGGACCTAGGAACCGCAGCAGCTATTATACAAAATCAGGATTTAACTGAAGAAGCCCTTTCTTCAATTTTTTGGGTTAATGTGGGATTCGGGATACTTGTGGCTGTTTTAGTTTTCTTAGCAGCACCGTTCGGCGCAGAGTTTTATAACAATATGAAAGTTGAAAATCTTTTAAAAGTACTTTCAATTTCTTTCATTCTCTCATCCTTCAGCATTGTTCATAAAAAGTTGCTTGAAAAAGAATTGAAATTTGATTTGCTTGCCAAAATAGAATTAATTTCTGTTATATTGGGTGCAGTGGTTGGAATATCATTAGCTCTGCTTAAATTCGGCGTATGGAGTTTGGTATTCCAGAGTCTGACAGTTGCTTTTATTACTACAAGTTTGTTGTTGATTGTAAATACCTGGAAGCCGTTGTTCTTTTTTTCTTACGGGAAGATAAAACCAGTTGTTAGTTATAGTCTTAATCTTTTAGGATACAATATATTTAATTACTTCGTTAGGAATACGGATTACCTGATAATAGGAAAATTTTTAGGGGAGAGGGAACTGGGTCATTATTACCTGGCATACAAAATTATGCTTTATCCGCTGCAAAACATTTCATTAGTCGTGTCAAGAGTAATGTTCCCGATTTATTCCAAAATTCAAAATGATAATGAGAGGTTTAAAAAGATTTATACAAAAGTAGCAAATGCAATTTCATTTTTAACATTTCCATTAATGGTAAGTGTGTTTGCATTGAGTGATTTGTTTTCAATTACCTTCTTCAATAATAAATGGGATACTGCTTTATTGGCAATCTTATTGATGATACTTGCCCCGGTTGGATTAATACAATCTGTTGCAACAACTACCGGCTCGATTTACCAGGCAAAAGGTAGAACAGATTGGATGTTCAGATGGGGCGCAATAAGCGGGGTGATATATGTTACCGGGTTTTTTATCGGTTTAAATTGGGGAGTAATAGGTGTGGCTGTTAGTTACTTAATTTCATCTTTAATCCTGTTATATCCTGTATTTGCAATACCTTTTAAACTGATTGAGCTTAAATTTTTGAATTTTTCTTTTAGCTTTAAAGAATCATTTTTAATTAGTATAATTTTATTGATAATTCTTTTATCGTTAAAGTTAATTTTTATAAACGTTTTAAACTCCGGAATACTTTTTGGCGTACTTGTAATTTTAGGTTTAATAGTCTATGCTTTATTAATGAAGATTATCGGCGCAAATAAATTCAAGGAATTATTTGATCTTTTCAAAATATAGATGTTCGGGTTTCATTCATCATAATTTGCGAAGTTAAAAATATCCATGGAAAATATTTTTTGAATGAACCGAGCATGAAAAATCTTTTTACACATAAGAAAATAATTATAATGCAAGTTCCATCTGACCAAAATTTAAAATTATAAACAGATGAAATAACACAAAAATAATTTGTTTATTTTGAAGTAATATTTTAGCAATATAAAAATTAATGATCGGCAAATCTGAAAATATTCGAATAACTAAAAACAATATCTTTTTCCTCAGTCTGGTGGTTTTATTAGTAATTCTAATTGAATTAACCATAATACGAGTTGCTGGAGAATATGCGTTATTTATATTGTCGGGAATAAATATAGCAATTTTAGTTGCTATTGTACTTTCAGGTAGTGAATTTCATCTGCCGATGCTTTTAATAGTAATTAATCTTCTCCCCTTGATTTATCTGAATCAGCTATTTCATTATTGGATAAAATGGATAATATTGCAGGATATTCCTTTGTTCATCCTTTCGCTTCTGGCTATATTTAAATATGCAGGGTATGATAAGCCCTTCAATTTTGATTTAAAATATTTAAGACTTCCTTTAATAGCTCTTACGGGATATGCCCTATTCTCTATGATTGTTGGAATCCAAAACAATAACCCAAAAGGATTTATAATCAGTGAGATTTATCATTTTTTTTATTACTCGTTCTCCATCGTAATTTTTTACTTAATTAAGGAAAGGAAATATTATAAATATATTTTCATCTCTATTACGGTTATTGCGGGGTTGATAGCTGCTGAGTATCTGGTTATTTATAAACTTTTAGGATGGACAAGGGTAGTAACATTTCAATCAGGTATTTTTATAATTGCGTTATCTTTAATATTTGCCTACTTAATCTTGAAAAAACCGGATTTCATTAAGAAAAGTCTGTTCATCGGTGCATTTATTTTTATTTTTGTCGGTCTTATCCTTACCCTTACCAGGTCTCTTTGGGTTTCCGGATTTGTTGCCATATTAAGTATAATTGCGCTATATTTACATTTGTGGAAAGGTGTATCCAAGATAAAAATATCCGCAGTAATTATAATTATTCTACTACCGGTATTCATCTTTGGTATGCGTAGCAGCTCTAAAAATATTCAAAGATCGACAAGTAACGATATTAAATACAGGACGGAATCGCTTGCAAACCCAACCGAGGATCAATCGTTCCTGATGCGCATGGAATTAGGTTACTATATAATTATGAAATTTTTGGAAAGCCCGATTATCGGCAAAGGTCTCGGCGATACGGTAAAATATAAAATATTAAGTACTTCAAACTTAGCGGTAAATTACCCGGATAATTCATGGCTGTTTGTTTTATGGAAGGGAGGCATAATCGGATTACTCTTATTTTTATGGCTGTATGTCAGGTTATTTACTCAAACATACTATGTACTTAAGAACACTCAGAATATTGAAGTGAAAATAATGACCTTAGCCATTCTTGGCTCATTAGCCGGCTTAATGGTTTACAGTCTTTTTACAGCAGTATTAATAAAATATAAAATAGATATAATCTTAGCCATTATAATTGCTTATGTAGAATACGAGCGAAGAGAATTAGATGTTGCACCGGTAAATGAATGAACAGTGTTAATATAAAATTAAATAGAACTTTTTGAATACCGATAAGCGTATAAATATTTTATTTATTAATGACGGTAGTTTGGATAATCCGATAATTTTATCACAGGGATTACCACTGCTGAAAAGTATTTCAGGCAACAAATTCAATCCCTGTTTTGTCTCTTTCGAACCCGGGAAAAGTTCGGAAGAAGTGTTAAATAAGCTATCGGGAATACGAAGACAATATGATGGGGAAATCACTTTTATTACAACTCAGCTTAAGTACAGAAGATTTTTACCTAACTGGTTGATTTTTTTCTTTGCAGGGATTACAAGCGTTTCTAAAATAATTAAAAATGAAAAGATTAAAATTTTACATGCCCGCAGCTTGTTTCCGGCTATAATCGGGTGGGTAATGAAATTGCGTTTCCCGGGTGTAAAACTTTTGTATGATAACAGAGGTGTTTTTATAGAAGAGGAGATTTTTAAAAATCATTGGAGAAGAAAAAGTTTAAAAGTAAAACTATTCGAATATCTGGAAAAAAGAGTTATAAAAAAATCGGATGCTATTGTAGTTGTCTCCCGGGCATTCAAAAAATATATGATAGAGAAATTCGAGAAGTATGATGATAATCTAAATAGAAAAGTCCAGGTTATTCCTAACAGAACCATAGTTAGCGATCGGAAAGAAAATGAATTTAGTAATATCAATCATAAAAAAGAAAATATAGTCGGTGTGTATTCCGGTTCTGCTGCTTCGTGGCAGAATATTTCGGAATTATTACAATTTATAAATGAGTGTAAAAATGTGTTTCCCGATTTTCTTTTTAAAATAGTAAGCTATCAAATTGAAGAGTTTAAAAGCATAATTAAGACCGAACAAAATTTAATTGATAAGATTGAGTTTATTATTGCTGATTCAACTGAAGTAATATATATACTTTCAGATTGTGATTTTGGTGTTCTCCTGAGAGAAAATAATCTGATAAACAGAGTCTCTTCACCACTTAAATTTGCAGAGTATCTTGCTGCGGGAATTCCCGTTGTTGTAAGCGAAGGCGTTGGTGATACGAAAGATATTATTAGAAAATACAATGTCGGTGTCATAATTAAGAATAATGATTATAGTTCTGCTGTTGAAGAATTGATAAGGCTATTACAGGATGAAGAAATTTCAAAGCGTTGTTTCCTAACAGCAAAGAACGAATTGAATTTAGAACAATCAATTGATCAGTATAAAAATATTTATAAAAACTTAAATGATGAATAAAGCTGCCGTAGCTGGAGTAATTGTTCTCTATAATCCGGAAGAAAATGTCAAAAAAAACATTCTATCAATCAGTGAGCAGGTTGATAAACTCTACATTGTGGATAATTCAGAGAACAAAAATGATGTATTAGTCTCCCGGATTAAAGAATTGGAAAATATAGAGTACATTTTTTTTAATGAAAATGTAGGAATTGGTAAAGCATTAAATGTTGCAGCACACAGAGCTATTGATGATAAATTCGACTATTTGATTACACTCGATCAGGATAGTTATCCACCGGAGAAAATGGTGGAAAAATTATTAGAGGTCAGCCGGCAAATACCTGAAGTTGGAGTGGTTTCCCCGGTACATGCAAATAAATTCAACACGCAGAAAGTTGACGAGATTAATTGGACAGAAAAATTCGATGTTATGTCATCCGGAAATTTGCTGAACTTAAAAGTATTTGAAAAAGTTGGCGGTTTTAATGAAGATTTTTTTATTGATTTTGTAGATATCGAGTATTATTTAAAGCTGCACTTACAAAATTATAAAATTATTCAGGTTAATAATTGTATCTTATTACACGAAGAAGGCAACATAATAAAGCGAAAACTTTTTTTAAAAGATGTTTATCCATACAACCATAATCCGGTACGGTTCTACTATAAAACACGTAACCGGCTATATTTAAAACGAAAATATAAACACCTGTTCCCTGAATATTTTAAAGGTAAAGAGTCAAAAGTGTATCGACGCACAGTTATTAAAATGCTCCTCTATGAGAAAAATAAATTTTCGAAGATCGGATACATAATCAAAGGTTATCTTGATTTTAAAAAGGGAATATTTGGAAGTTATAAACAAAACTGAGTTCTATAATTGTTGAATTATTAATTTTCTGTTATGATTTCAATTATTTTAGCTGCATATAACGGCTCGCAATATATACGCGAGCAACTTGATTCATTGCTACATCAAACCTGCAATGATTATGAAATTATAATTATCGACGACTGTTCAGATGATAATACTTACGAAATGGTTAAGAACTTTTTTGCTAATATAAATAATAAGAATGTGCAGTTGATAAGGAATGAAGAAAATCTGGGTCCCACAAAAAGTTTTGAAAAAGGAATAAAACTTTGCAATGGAAAATACATTGCATTCTGTGATCAGGATGATGTTTGGATGCCAAATAAACTATCGGTTCTATTGGAGACAATTGAAAATGAAAAATCCGATTTGGTTTTTGCTCAATCTTATTTATTAAATTCCGGTAGAAAAACCGGGAAGCGATACCCGCCAATTAGAAAAGCCGGAAACCTCTTTAATCAATTGCTTTATAATAATGCACGCGGGGCAACAATGTTAGTCCGTAAAGATTTTATCGAAAGGATTCTTCCTTTCTCCCCTTATGATATTTATGATAAGTGGATTTATTTTAGTGCGTTATGCTCTGGGAAGATTAGTTTTGTAAATGAGCCGTTGGATTATTACAGAATTCACAGCAAGAATTATGTCGGCAACCAATTTAGATTCAGAAAAAAAGAGAACCTGTTAATCAGGTTGAATAATTCAGTCTTGTTTTATAAAGATTTTCAAAAATTAGTTTCGGATAAATTGAGAATCAGTAGCGAAAAAATATTAAATTCGGTGAGGCAAATAATTTTATTTTACGAACAAACAATTAATTGTTTGAAAAACAGGAAATTGAGGATTTGTCTGAATAATTACTTTAATTATGTTTTAAGGAATGAATTCTCAATTAAGGAAAAACTTATTTATTTTTATTATATGATTCTTAAAAAGCAATAATTTGACTGCCGAAAATTCTTCCTATAATATTTTAGCCTCGAGAAAGTATGCATGCAAATAAAACCCCGCTAGTTTCGATTGTCATTGTTAGTTTCAACAATAAAAATACTCTTGAAAATACGCTGAATAGTATTTATGAAAAAATTAAAGAAACAAATTTTGAGGTAATTGTAGTTGATAATGCATCTAAGGAAGACAATGTGAACATGATCAAGGCGAAGTTTGCCGATGTAAAATTGATTGAAAATAAAACTAATAAGGGATTTGCACACGCCTGCAATCAGGGTGCAAAAATTGCAGAAGGTGATTACTTGTTATTTGCAAATAGTGATATAATCTTAATGGGAAATCCTGTACAAACAATGGTAAAAGAAATTGAAGCAATGGAGAATATCGGTCTATTAGGACTTCAATTAAGAAACGAAGATGGTTCCTATCAGCCATCCTTTTATGCTTTCCCTTCTTTAATTAGGCGGTTAATAGAACTAATTGGGTTAAAAAATGTTTTATTGAAACTGCGACGTGAAAAGAGTAATACATTAAGTTTTCCAAAGGAGGTTGATATTGTTAAAGGTGCTTTTTTCATGATCAGGAAAAAACTGTTTGAAAAACATAAAGGGTTTGATGATGATTATTTTATGTATGTTGAAGATGCAGATCTATCTTACAGGATAAAAAAAGGTGGCTACCAAAACTATGTAATAGATACTGAGAATATTATACATTTAGGTGAGCATCACGAAGATGTACGGAGCAGCTTTATTTTCTATTTTAGAAATAAAGGGCTTATTCTGTTTTATAAAAAGAATTTCATCACGATTAAATACTATCTGTTTCTCATAGTAAATATTTCCTTTTTTATAATTAAAAAGTACTTTTACAGAATAATTCATAATAATAGCGAATTGTATAGGAATTATGAATTGGTTAGAAAATTATATTGTAAATACCTTTTCAACTAAATCTAAATTGTATTTAACAAGAATTTTAATATAGTTTTATTTAATGAAAATATTAATCTACGCACATTTTTATTATCCTGAAGTTGGAGCAGCTTCTTTGAGAATGCAATATTTTGTTAATGCATTGAAAAATGATAACAATGAGATTAAAATAATTGCACCGTTGCCGAATTATCCTCTTGGCTATATTTATAAAGGATTTTCGAAGTTTTTTCAAAAGGATGAAAAGCGGGGAATAATTTACCTGCCGATTTATTTACCTAAAAAACATTCATTAATTAAACGGGGTCTGTCTTATTTTTCTTTTTTCTGTTCGTCGTTTTTTTACACTCTTTTTTCTTCCTATAAAGCTGATATAATAATCTCATCATCACCACCTATTTCTACCTCTTTCGCTGCTGCGTTGATTTCTAAATTAAAAGGAATAAGATTTATAATAGATTTGAGAGATATCTGGCCGGATATTGGGATAGAGCTTGGTCTTCTTAAAAGAAAATCTGTAATTAATATTTTAACTAAAATTGAAAAATTTATCCTGAGAACAGCATCGGTTATTCTTGTTACTGCCGAAGGTGATAAAGCAAATATTGTAAAGAAAGGTATTGATGAAGAAAAAATTAAAGTGATTTATAACGGTGCAGACTCAAGTGTATTCAAACCAGTAAATGAAAGTGATAAATTAAGTATTCGGGAAAAATATAGGATACCAATTAATAAAATTGTTCTGATTTATTTCGGGTCTTTTAATTACGGAATGAATGATATTGACTTGCTGGGAAATGTTCTATCGAAACTTGATCATGATAAAGAAAATATTTTTTTTGTTGCTATTGGTAATGGAGACAATCTTAATGATTTTTTAATGAAAATTAAAGGCAAGATTAATTTTTTACACTTAGATTCAATGAGTATTGAAGAGATAGCGAAATTGGTTGCAGCTTCGGATTTAAGTCTTATCCCGCGAAAAAAAATTCTCATAGACACTGGTGGTAATACTCCTGTTAAAATATTTGAAAGCTGGGCTGCCGGAGTTCCCGTTTTATTATCTGCCGATTTGGAATCGGAAACAGCTAAAATTTTTAAAAAATGTGAAGCGGGTGTTTTGGTGGAACCGGGTAATGAAGAAGAATATTTACAAACATTAGAAAAATTAATTGTTGATCCGGTATTAAGCGCTCTAGGTAAAAAAGGAAGACCTTTTGTCATTGAGAATTTTGATAGAATGAAACAAGCTGAAAAGCTCACTTCTATCATTAAAGAAATTTAATTTTATTAAATGAATTTTATCTATACTTAAAAATGAATAATTATTAAGTAACAATTTGAGCAAAAGAACAGAAAAAATACTTGTCATTCTATTCGACTTTCTCTTTATAAACCTTGCATGGGCTGCATTCTTTTATGTAAGGGTAGAATCGGGGTTGTTTCAGCTTATTACTATGCCCGAAGAGTTTGTGCCGATGCTTGTGGTTTATTTCTACTGGCTGCTGATATTTACTTTTGTGGGAATGTACCGCACCTGGTTTGCTGCTTCACGGTTCGATGAATTATCAACTCTGTTTAAAGCTACATTCGTCGGAATATTTATTCTCTTTATCGTAATCTTTATTGATGATTATCTTCACGGTGTTGAATCGAACAGCAGGATATTGATTTTTATCTACTGGGGCTTGCTTCTTTTTTTTGTTGGTGTCGGAAGACTAACTATACGGGGATTCCAGCGGAGATTGCTCGTAAAAGGAATCGGCAGAAGATGCGCAGTTATAGTTGGCTATAATCCTAAAGCAAAGGAAGTTCACGATCAGGTAGTCGATCACCCGGCGCTCGGGCTCGATGTGAAAGCTTATGCTGCCGTTAATCCCGATAATGTGGGAAAATTTTATAAGGGAACCGAAGTAACCGGAACTGTAGATGAAATTGAAAAGATAGTGGATGAAGCAGAAGCAAAAGAGGTTATTATTGCGCTGGAAAAAGAAGACCACAACCTGCTTGTAAATGTTATTTCTAAACTGGAACATAAGCAGGTAGGATTAAAAATAGTTCCCGACCTTTACGAAATCCTCAGCGGGCAGGCGAGAACATCTCAGATTTACGGGATGCCGCTAATTGACATTATGCCGGAACTGATGCCGGAATGGGAAAAAAAGCTTAAACGGTTGTTAGATATTATCACTTCATTCATAATTTTAGTTGTTACCCTGCCGGTTAATTTAATTACTGCAATTGTTATAAAATTAGACAGTAAAGGTCCCGTTTTTTTCAGGCAGCAAAGGGTTGGAATGAACGGACAAAAATTTAAAATAATTAAATTTCGTTCGATGTATGTGGATGCTGAAAAATTAACCGGTCCTGTCTGGTCGATGAGGGATGATCCCCGTGTTACGCGTGTGGGAAAAATTATAAGAAAAGTTAGAATTGATGAAGTACCCCAGATGCTGAACGTTCTAAAAGGTGAAATGAGCATTGTGGGACCCAGACCGGAAAGACCCTATTTTGTTGAAATGCTTTCGAATGAAATTCCATATTACAAACGAAGGTTAAAAGTGCGCCCCGGAATAACCGGCTGGGCACAGGTAAAACATAAATATGACGAGACGGTCGAGGATGTTAAAGCTAAATTAAGATATGATCTGTTCTACATAGAAAATATGTCTTTACGTATGGATTTTAAAATAATCTTCAGAACGATTTTCGTTGTTTTGTTTGGCAAAGGACACTATAATTAAATTCTAAAATTTATAAAACATTACAATTAAAGTTAAGTTATGAACGACGGCAAAATTTTAGTTATAATTCCTACTTATAATGAAGTAGAGAACCTTCCGAAGCTTATACCCGAAGTGTTAAGCAAGGATGAAAATATAAATGTATTAGTAGTCGATGATAATTCACCCGACGGAACGGCAGATTATGTTCGTGAAGAATCTAATAAAAATAATAGGGTGCATTTAATTGAACGTGAAAAGAAAATGGGTTTAGGTACTGCATATATTGCCGGTTTTAAATATGCGCTGCAAAACGGATACGAATACGTATTTGAAATGGATGCCGACTTTTCTCACGACCCGGATGAAATTCCGAATTTCCTCAAAACGATTAAAAAATATGACCTGGTTTTAGGCAGCCGGTATATAAGCGGAGTTAATGTTATTAACTGGCCTATGCGTAGATTGTTTCTGAGCTACTTTGCAAATATCTACACAAGAGTGATAACCGGGCTGCCCGTTAAAGATGCAACGGGCGGGTTTAAATGTTTTAGAAGAAGCGTTTTAGAATCTATTAACCTCGATGGAGTAAAGTCGAACGGATATGCTTTCCAGATTGAAATGACTTTTAAAACCTGGAAGAAAGGATTTAAAATAATAGAAATTCCTATAGTCTTTGTGGATAGGACAAGAGGCATGTCTAAGATGTCTAGAAAGATAGTGCGTGAAGCAGTGTTTATGGTTTGGAAGCTAAGATGCCTAAGTATTTTCAGATTGCTTAAATAGGAGTGCAGTTGAATCTCTCAATTATAATCGTTAATTATAATGTTAAAGAATTCCTGCAGAATTTACTTCATTCAATCGAAAAAGCATCATCAGGCATTAGCAAAGAAATTATAATTGTAGATAATGCTTCCGATGACGGGAGCGTTGAGCTTATCCGCGAGAAATTTCCTGATGTAAAACTAATCGTCAATAAAAAAAACCTTGGTTTCGGAAAAGCAAACAACCAGGCGCTTAAAATTGCTAAGGGCGACTTTATGCTTATGCTTAATCCCGATACTCTCGTAAGCGAAGATACTTTCGATAAAATGATCGGGTTTTTTAACAGTAATCCCGAAGCCGGGTTAGCCGGCTGTAAAATACTGAATCCGGATGGTTCGCTGCAGTTGGCATGCCGCCGAAGCTTTCCCGGTCCGTGGACGTCCTTTACTAAAGTAACGGGTCTCAGCCGTTTATTCCCGAAGAATAAGTTGTTTGCGCGTTACAATCTTACCTATCTCGATGAAAATAAATCCTATGAGGTCGATGCTATTAGCGGTTCTTTTATGATGATGCGGCGTGAAGTTTATGAAAAGGTCGGTGGCTTTGACGAGCAATTTTTTATGTACGGCGAAGACCTGGATTTATGCTATAGAATTCAAAAAGCAGGTTATAAAGTATTTTACGTTCATTCAACTCAAATAATTCATTATAAAGGAGAAAGTACAAAACGAAGCAGTCTGGATGAAACAAGAGTTTTTTACAATGCGATGCACCTGTTTGTAAAAAAACATCTTTCAAGTTCTTTTTTGGTGGAGGTTATTCTTCGTACCGCTATTGGGGTTAGGAAAATTTTTGCGTTTTTCGGTAAAAGAAAACTGGCAATACTTTCGGCAATAATAGATTTTCTGCTTTTTGATTTATGCCTTTTCGTTGCAGAACAAATTTATATTAGCTACAGTTCCTGGGTAGGATTTAATTTGCGGGATTATCCTATCATATATACTATTCCGGCATTAATACATATTATTACCGCCTCGCTTACCCGTGTGTATAAACGGGATACGCTTTCTGTTTTAAGCAACTTTCTCGCAATTATTATTAGTTTCGTTATTCTTACCTCGATTACGTTTTTCTTCAAGCAGTTTGCTTACAGTCGTGCTGTTGTATTAATTACATACTTATTACTTTCGTTCTCAACAACACTGTGGCGATTTTTAATAAAGTTAATTTTTAAAGTAGGGCTTACAATCGATAATATAAGCAGGAACAGAACTCTGATAATAGGAACAGAACAGTTTGCAATCCAGATAGCAAATAAGATCAGGCAGAAGAGAACAGAATACCATACGGTTATCGGGTTAGTTGGGAAATATCATAATGATATAGGGAAAAATATTAATTCGTTCGAAGTTGTCGGCAGTATAGAAAATATTAAAAAGGTAATAGACGAATACGGTATTACCGAGGTTATATTTTCTTCAAAGGATCTGGAATACAGCGAGATGATGGCGGTAGTTTCCGATTGCCGCAATGAACCGGTCGAATTTAAAATAAGCGGCTCCGAATTGGAGTTTATAGTTGGCAAAACCTCGGTCTCGATGCTTGATGATATTCCCCTCGTAGAAGTTCAATACAATATTTCAAGCCCGCTTATGCGTTTTATTAAACGAACTTTTGATATTATTGCAGGCATGTTAGTTTTGTTATTTATTTATCCTTTTATATATTTCATTTCAAAGATGAATAAAAAGAAAACCGATTTCCGCTCATTTATACTCAATGTGCCGTTGGTTGTCCGGGGTAAAAAAAGTTTTGTGGGACCTAAGTTAGATCGTTCGGGAAAAAGAATATTTATGGGCAGGCAGGGGTTAACAGGGTTCTGGTATATTGATAATGATTCGAACATAGATTTTGAGAAGCTCGATTTTTATTATGCAAAGAATCAAAACATCTGGCTTGACCTGGAAATTCTCGGTCGTACGTTAAATAAAATGTGGAACAAAAGAGATTAAAAAATGGGAAAAACAATTTTAGATTTTGAAAAACCGATATATGAACTCGAAGAAAAACTTGATGAGATGAGGCAATCATCGGGAAATCTGGATATCGGTAAAGATATTGCCAGGCTGGAAGCAAAGGTCTCCCAGTTAAAACAGGAGCTTTACAAGGGGCTATCGAGGTGGCAGCGCGTACAGCTTGCACGGCATCCCGATAGACCGTTCACACTCGATTACATTCATTTAATGACCGAAGATTTTATCGAACTTCATGGCGACAGGCATTTTGCCGATGATAAGGCAATTATAGGCGGCTTCGCCAAGCTGGATAAATTCAAAGTAATGATTATCGGTCATCAAAAAGGGCGCGATACAAAATCGAATGTGTACCGTAACTTCGGAATGGCAAACCCCGAAGGTTACAGGAAAGCGCTTCGCCTTATGAAATTAGCCGAAAAGTTTAACAAGCCCGTTATAACTTTAATCGATACTCCCGGCGCATACCCCGGGCTGGGTGCAGAAGAGCGGGGACAGGCGGAGGCAATTGCAAAAAATCTTTTTGAAATGAGTAAGCTTCGTGTGCCGATAATTGTTGTTATTATCGGCGAGGGAGCCAGCGGCGGCGCACTTGGTATTGGTGTGGGCAATAGAATTTTAATGCTGGAAAATTGCTGGTATTCCGTTATCAGCCCGGAATCCTGTTCGAGTATTTTGTGGAGAACCTGGGATTATAAAGAGCAAGCCGCTGAAGCGCTAAAGCTTACCGCACCCGATCTTCTTGAGCAAAAAATTATTGACAGAATAATTCCCGAACCGCTCGGAGGTGCTCATAAAGATCACAACGCTGCTGCTGAAACTTTAAAATCGGTATTACTTGAAGAGCTTGTTGAACTTGTTAAAATCAAACCGGATAAATTGATTGAAGCAAGATTGGAAAAATTTGGCGCTATGGGCGAATATGTCGAATAATGAAAGTTCTCTGAACATTAAAATATTTTAGCTTATTTTAAATCCCGAGTTATTCGGGATTTTTTATTTTAGTTTTAAACTTTATTTCTTTTATGTTTGAATAAAATATTTCATAAGTAAAAATTCTTTGTGTTTCTTAGAGTCTTTGTGTCTTCGTGGCAAATAAAAGTTTTGTATAATAAATAAATTCGCTGTATCCGCCACAAAGTCTCCAAGACACAAAGATTCACAAAGTTTTTTTTAACAGTTCCTACTATTGCAGTAAAGCGTTTTTTAACTTGTAAACGCCTGCCTCCCGCAGGCAAGGTTTATATAAATTACAGTTAAACTTGAGTTATCATTAAATAATTCATATAATATTTTTCAAAAACTTTATGCTGAAACATAAAACAAATATCCGCGTTAGATATGCCGATACCGATCAAATGCATTACGCATATTACGGTAAATACCCTGAATATTTTGAGGTGGGCAGGACCGACATGATGCGGGAATTAAACCTGACTTATAAAACAATAGAAGAGAACGGTTTTATGATGCCGGTTCATTCAATTTATATCAATTACAAAAATCCGGCGTTTTACGATGAATTGTTGGAAGTAGAATCACTGGTAGGGAAACTACCCGAAGTTAAAGTTCACATCGATCATAAAATTATAAGTGCGGAAAGAAATGTTTTAATTTGTGAGGGTTATGTCGATCTGGTATTTGTCAACCGGGAAACGAAAAAAGTTTGCAGACCACCGGAATTCTTCCTTAAAGTTATTCGCCCATTTTTTAATAAAGATAAATGAACGAAGTTATCGATAAAATAATCAGAAATGCTCTTGCCGAAGATATTGGTACAGGAGATATTACTACTTCTGCTGTTCTTAATTCGAAAAGGAAAACATCCGGAAAAATTCTTATAAAAGAAGCAGGTGTATTAGCCGGAATTGATATTGCCGAAAAAGTTTTCTCTATTTATGATCGCTCATTAAGTTTCGATATTAAAATTTCTAACGGAAGTAAAGTTAATCCGGGAGATATCGCTGCTATTGTATCCGGTAATGCAGCATCAGTTTTAACTGCAGAAAGAACCGCTCTTAATTTTTTACAACGGATGAGCGGAATAGCCACGCTAACAAGTAAGTTTATTGAACAGGTTAAACACACAAAAGCCAAAATAATCGATACGAGAAAAACTGCTCCGGGTCTTCGGCTGCCTGATAAGAAAGCTGTAAAAACCGGCGGCGGCGAAAATCACAGGTTCGGACTTTACGACATGTTCCTGATTAAAGATAATCATATCGAAACTGCCGGATCAATTACCAATGCCGTGAAATCCTGCAAATTATACAACGAAAAAAGCGGGAATCGTTTTAAAATTGAAATTGAAACAAAAAATATTGATGAAGTTAAAGAAGCGATTAACTGCAATGTCGATATAATCATGCTTGATAATTTTGATATCCGGAATATGACGGAAGCTGTGAAACTCATTAACGGCAAATGTAAAGTCGAAGCTTCAGGCGGGGTAACATTACAGACGGTTAAATCTATTGCAGAAACAGGTGTCGATTTTATTTCCGTCGGTGCACTTACACACAGTGTTAAAGCGCTCGATATATCCCTTGAACTATTACCGGAATGATTAATTCAGATGTTTGATAAACTAAAACAACTCGGGAAAGATACTGCCATTTACGGTGTGAGTACAATGGTAGGAAGGTTTCTCAACTTTCTGCTCATTCCGGTTTTTACGAATATTTTTGCACCGGCAGAGTACGGCATAATCCAGATTGTCTATGCGTTTATAGCAATAGTCTATATCTTTTACATTTACGGTATGGATTCTGCATTTCTTAAATTTGCAGCTTTCAAAGATATAGGCGATGAGAAAGATAATTTTTCCACTCCGTATATCTCGGTCTTTGCAACTTCACTTATTTTTAGTTTTATCATCTTCTTTTACAAAGATGCAATTGCTGCTAATTTAGGTATCCCTGACGAATATCATTATTTAATATATCTTGCCGGCGCAGTTATCTTTCTCGATGTGAACGGAGCAATTCCTTTTTTACTTTTAAGACTGAACCGTGAAGCTAAAAAGTTTTCCCTGTTTAAAATATTGAACATTTGTACAAATCTTATTCTAAATCTTTTTCTCATTTTAGTAATGAAGCTGGGAATTGAGGCGATACTGTTCAGTAACATAATTGCATCGCTTGTATCTTTAATTCTGCTGCTGCCCACAATTTACAGGAACTTCAGGTTAAAATTTCATACAAAGTTGTTTAAGCGGTTAATGAAATTCGGGCTGCCTTATTTACCTGCCGGTCTTGCGGTAATGGTTGTTCAGGTAATTGATGTGCCGATATTGGAAAAGCTTACCGATCTTAAAACAATCGGAATTTATAAAGCAAATTATAAGCTCGGTATTTTTATGATGCTGTTCGTGAATATGTTTCAGTATGCGTGGCAGCCGTTCTTCCTGCAAAATGCAAAGGAAGAAAATGCAAAGGAAATGTTCTCGAAAGTTTTAACATATTTTACTCTTGTGGGAAGCATTATATTAGTCGGACTATCTCTTTTTATATCGGATGCTGCGACAATTCAAATTTCCGGTTATTCGCTTATCGGGTCATGGTACTGGAGCGGCTTAAGCATTGTCCCGATTATTTTATTGGCTTATTTAATAAACGGTTTGTATGTTATTTTTTCCGCCGGAATTTATATAGAAGAAAAAAGTTTGTACGCCCCGTTAATTACAGGCATTGGTGCAGTTACGAATGTTGTTGCTAACTTTGTCTTAATTCCGGTGCTTAATATTTATGGTGCAGCTTTAGCTACGCTTGCGGCATATCTTGTAATGGCTTTAGGATATTACTTCGTCACACAAAAATTTTATAAAATAAATTACGAGATGGATAAGATATTTAAAATATTTGCGGGTGTTACTTTGGCAGGATTCGGTTATTATCTTTTCGAAAGCGGTAATATTTATATTTCACTTTTAATAAAAACGTTAATCTTTATCGGCTTTATATTTTATTTATACTTCATTGCCGTAAACCGAGATGAAATAAAATCCATAAAACAAAAATTAAAGGAAACAAAAAACTAATAACATCAAAAAATTTGTAGAGCGAACTTCAGTTCGCTAATGTTGCGACTTGAAGGTGCGCGCTACAAAAAAAGGAAGAATGATAATTTATGTCAGAAGAAATAACAGTAAAATTCAAAAGAATAAACAAAGAGTTCGATCACATTCCCATCCCTTCCTATTCTACCGAAGGGAGTGCAGGAATGGATGTGCGTGCTGCAATGAAGATTCCAATTGTATTAAAACCGATGGAAGTTGAAATGGTGCCGACAAATCTTTCTGTCGAAATTCCCGAAGGTTACGAAATACAAGTACGCCCGAGAAGCGGACTCGCTGCAAAGCACGCGATCGGTGTATTAAACTCGCCAGGCACAATCGATTCCGATTACAGGGGCGAGATAAAAATAATAATGATAAACTTCGGTAAAGAAGATTTTACAATAAAACCCGGCGACAGAATAGCACAGCTAATTCTTTCGAAAGTCTATAAAGCAAAATTGGAGGAAACCGATAACCTGAACGACAGCAAAAGAGGCGAAGGAGGCTTTGGGCATACGGGGAGGGAGTAAAAGGTGATTAAAACACCTTTTCATTTTATTAACCCACGACTTAGGTATGTGTTACACAAGTCTGACTCGGCTTCATTACATTACGCCGCAATTGCGGCGTACCTAACAGTGAAGCCGAATTGTCATTCTGAACGGAGCGTAGCGGAATGAAGAATCTCAAGCTTGATAACTTTGAGACACTTCATCCTGATAAATCGGGGATTCAGTGTGACAAACATTAGTTCTGCAACAGTCTCTTAAGTCGTGGACTCCTTGAAAAACCGACCACATTACCGAACCGTTTTAATGGTTTATAAAAAATTATATTTCTTTCGATAAAAAAATCATTCTCCCCTCCTTTCCGTTTGGCAATTCAATTTTGATTTCCGTAATATTCCAATCAGGATTTTTCAATCCTTTAATGAACATATTTCCTTCAAACCAAACTTCGGAAAAGCTGGTGTCTGATTTTATTCACCTACATAATCACAGTCATTATTCACTTCAGGATGGTGCTTGCACCGTAGGCAGTTTAGTCGAAGCGGCGCAAAAATATAATATGAAATCCGTTGCTTTGACTGATCATGGAGTTATGTACGGTGTGGCGGAATTCTACAAAAAAGCAACCAAAGCCGGCATCAAACCCATTATAGGGATGGAAGCTTACATTGTTAGAAAAGGCAATCGTTTTGAAAGGGGAGAAGTAAATAAAACGAACGGGAAAAAACGGAAGAAAAATTACTCACACCTTATCCTGCTGGCAAAAAACAAACAGGGCTATAAAAATTTGTCGAAGCTTTCAACATTAGGTCACACCGAAGGATTCTATTACAAACCGAGGGTCGATCTTGAACTTTTAAGAAAATATCGCGAAGGATTGATTTGCACATCTGCGTGTGTGGGAGGTGTTGTATCATATCATCTTGTAAACGGTGATATCGACAAAGCAAGAGAAACAGCCAAAACATTCAAAGATATTTTTGAAGATGATTTTTATCTCGAAATTCAGGACCACGGATTAGAGAAAGATAAAGCCGTGCTCGAATGGATGCCGAAGCTTTCGAAAGAGCTGGGTATAAAACTCGTTGCCACAAACGACTGTCATTACATCGAAAAAGATCACGCTCTTCCTCATAACATCCTTCTTTTGCTTTCCGATAAAGAGGGCAGGGATTATAAGGATCTTAAATATAAAACAGATCAAATATATTTTAAGTCTCCCGAAGAGATGATTGAATTATTTAAAGATTATGATAATGCAATTGAAAACACACTCGAGATAGATTCTAAAATAGATTTAAAACTTGATTTTGAAGGGCTTTACTTTCCCAAATTTCCAATTCCCGAAGACTCTAAGGCAAAAACTTTGGACGATTACTTTGAGCTGCTTGCAAAAGAAGGTCTTGAGAAAAGAAAAATTAATATTACACCTCAGGTGGAAGAAAGATTTAACTTCGAAGTTGAAACAATAAAGAAGATGGGATTTTCGGGCTACCTGCTCATTGTACAGGATTTTATTAATGCTGCTAAGAAAAACAATATTCCGGTTGGACCCGGCAGAGGAAGCGCCGCCGGAAGTCTGGTTGCTTATGCATTGGGCATAACGAATATCAATCCGTTAAAATATAACCTGCTCTTCGAAAGATTTCTTAATCCGGAAAGAAAGTCCATGCCCGATATCGATGTCGATTTTGCCGATGACCAGAGAGGCGAAGTAATAGAATATGTAAAAGAAAAATACGGTGAAGAATGTGTAAGCCAGATAATTACATTCAACCGTCTTTCGTCGAAAGCAGTTATAAGAGATGTTGCAAGAGTTTTGAAGATTCCGATTCCGGTAGTTAATAAAATAACAAAGTACATCCCTTCCAAGTTCGGTAAAGTTTATTCAATAGATAAAGCACTTAACGAAGTGCCGGAATTGAAGTGGGTAAAGAATTCCAAAGAGCCGGAAATACAAAACCTTATCAAGTTTGCAAAGGTGCTCGAGGGAATGAACAGGAATGCCTCGAAGCATGCTGCGGGTGTTGTTATTACCCCGGATGAAGTTAGTAATTACGTTCCGCTTGCTAATGCTGTTTCGCAGCAGGATATTGTAACACAATTCAATATGAAAGAGATTGAAGGAGCCGGACTATTGAAAATGGATTTTCTCGGTCTCCGTACATTAACAATTATTCGTGATACACTCGATCTGATCAAAAAGAATTACGGACAGGAAATTGATATAGATGATATTCCGCTTGACGATGAGGAAACATACAAACTGTTTTCTAAAGGTCAAACAACTGGTGTCTTCCAGTTTGAATCTGCCCCGATGCGTGAGTATTTAAAGCAATTAAAACCGACTACGCTTAACGATCTTGCTGCGATGAATGCGCTATACAGACCGGGTCCTATGGATTTTATCGATGAATTTATTGAAAGGAAATCCGGTGCTAAGCAAGTTAAATATTTGCACCCTCCTTTAGAGGAAATCTTAAAAGAAACTTATGGCATTATTGTTTACCAGGAACAGGTAATCCAGATTGCCAATAAAATAGCGGGAATGAGTTTGGCAGAAGCTGATTTATTGCGCAGGGCGATGGGTAAAAAAGATCTGCTTGCAATGAAAGAACAGAAGGTTAAATTTATTAATGGTGCGGTTGAAAAAGGAATTACTAAAAAAGTTGCAGTACAAATATTCGAAGCGATTGACAAGTTTGCCAATTATGGTTTTAATAAAAGTCATGCTGTGGCTTACAGCTTTATTGCTTATCAAACTGCCTACCTTAAAGCGCATTACACGGCAGAGTTTCTTGCTGCAAACCTAACGAATGAATTTGGAAATAGTGATAAAATAACAAAGTTTTTAGAGGATTGCAGAAAGTTGAAAATAAAAGTGCTTCCACCCGATGTAAATAACCCCTCGGTAAATTTCGATGTGGTCGATGGAAAAATAAGATTCGGTATGTCCGCAATAAAAAATGTCGGAAAGAACGCAGTTGAGGAAATAATTAAGGCGCGGACAAAACTGAATAGAGATTTTAATAGTGTCTTTGATTTTTGTATGAATATCAATACCCGTATTGTTAATAAAAGAGCTTTGGAAGGATTAATATTAGCCGGTGCTTTCGATTCGGTTATGCCGCAAAGGTCATCTATGCTCGATGCTATCGAATCGGCTTTGGAATTTGGTTACAAGGTACAGAATTCGAAACTGGACTCTGATAACAGCTTGTTTGGTGGAACCGAGATTGCCCAAATAAAAGAGCCGGAACTTCCAGACAAAGAACCCTGGAGCGAAAAAGAACGGCTTTCGCGTGAGCGGGAGGTAATGGGCTTTTACGTAACCGGGCATCCTTTGCATAAGTATGAAGTTGAATATAACTCATTTGCTAATTTCCGTATCGGCGAAAGCGAAAAATTAAAGGATATGGAAAATATTCGTGCCTGCGGAATAATAACCGATCTTAGGACAAAGATCGACCGCTCCGGTAAAACAATGGCATTCTTCACGATCGATGATTTTTCCGGCTCCTGTGAGTGTCTTATGTTTTCAAAAATTTATTCCGAGTACGGTGAATTTCTAAAAGAAGAAGAACCTGTATTTATCCTTGGCGATATTGAAAGCAGCGGCGATGCTGTAAAAATTCATGTTAACAAAGTTTTACCGTTAGAAAATGCGCGCCGGCAATTAGCGCAAAGTATAAAAATACTTATTAACAGAAAAAAACATTCCCTGCAGCAACTATCCGGTTTAAAAATAATTTTAGAACAGCATGAAGGAAAACTCCCGGTGTTTATTCATTTAAATAATAACGGTTCAAAAGGTTTTCTGTATTCGCTTGAAAAATACCGCGTAGATGTTACCGAGGATTTTATCAGTGAAGTTAAAAACCTGTTAGGGAATGAATCGATTATTCTAAATAGCAAATAATACTCATCCTTTTCTAAAAACGTTTGAATTCAATTGTTGTATAGGTTACGTCTATTTTGTATAATTGAAACCATTAATTATAAATTCATTGAGAAAACATTTTTTATATGGGTCTTGAAGCGGACAAAGAGTACTGGGCTTTAATATTAGGAGCATCGTCCGGTTTTGGTGGAGCCACGGCAGTTAAACTTTCTGAAGATGGGTATAACATAATTGGAATTCATCTCGATCGCCAGGCAACAATGCCGAATGTTGAAAAAATTATCGGGCAAATAAAAAGTAACGAGCGTGAGGCATTATTTTTTAATGTTAACGCGGCAGATGAATTTAAAAGAGCTGGGGTAGTTGATAAGCTAAAATCAGTATTGAATAATAAACCGTTAATAAAAGTTATTATGCATTCGCTTGCATTCGGTACGTTAAAGCTTTTTATCGGTGAAGAAAAAGACAGGATTACCAAACCCCAGATGCAAATGACTTTGGATGTAATGGCGCACTCGCTGGTTTACTGGGTCCAGGAAATTTACGCCGCTAAATTACTTGCTGATAAATGCAGGATAGTTGCTATGACCAGTTCCGGCGCGCATACTACCATTCCGTTTTACGGTGCTGTTTCAGCCGCAAAAGCTGCTCTCGAAGCTCATATAAGACAACTCGCTTTAGAACTCGGGCATATTAAAGCCGGAGTTAATGCTATTATGGCTGGCGTAACCGATACGCCCGCATTAAGAAAAATTCCCGACAATGATAGAATGATTAATATTGCAATAACAAAAAACCCGCATAAAAGATTGACAACCCCGGAGGATATTGCCAGGGTTATTTCGTTGCTTTGTAAAGAGGGAGGGGAATGGATAAGTGGAGGTATAATAAACGCAGACGGGGGAGAAGATATAGTTAGTTATATGGGGAAAAAGTAATTTTCGTTTATCCATAAATTTTTAGAGGTTGTAATAAATGGAACTGATTACATTTACCGATGATAACTTTGAAGACGAAGTGTTAAAATCTGACGTACCTGTATTAATAGACTTTTGGGCAATCTGGTGCGGCCCCTGCAGATTGATAGCACCGATTGTTGAAGAATTAGCTAATGAATATGAAGGCAGGGCAAAAATTGGAAAATTAGATGTTGATTCCAATCAGCAGACTTCGATTAAATACGGTGTTCGCAGCATCCCGACTTTACTTATCTTTAAAGATGGTGAAGTTAAAGAAACAATTATCGGTGCTGTTCCCAAACCGCATATAGTAGAAAAATTAAATGGAGTACTTTGATAAATATTAGCTCGTTAGAAATTGATAAAAGGAATAAAAATCAGTTATTTGGTGATATATCATTTTTAACGGAAAAATACAAGTATTGACATTTTAGTTAAAATATCGTAATTCACAATATAAATTTTAAAGATTTAAAAACTTGACATAAAAATAAGCTTATATTATTTTGGCTTAAGAAATAATCTTAACAATAGATTAATATTGTAATTCTTAATAATTAATTATATTTCTAATAAACCTAAGGAGAGAGTTATGACGAAAAGATTTCGGTTTCTTTTTGTATTTGTTGTTTTAACAACATCTATCTTGTTTGCACAATCACGTAATGTGCAGGAGATAAAAAAAGCGCAAATAGTCGATCCTAATTTAGTTTCTACTACTAATACAAACACGATTGATAATACGAATTCGAAAGTACTCAATAAACCAGTTGATGCAGGTGATGTGTTTATCAATACCGGATATGACTATGAAACCAATCAGGCAACACGTAGAATGATTGATTTGGTTGATCTTGATTTTAATGGAACTCCGGATCCAATTATGGTTGCAATGAAGAGAGTTGTCGATGGCGGTGACAGATTCATAATGTTTGGTTATAAAGCATATGGTGTCGTTGATGCTTTCAACGCCTTCGATCCTGCCCAAACACCTTTTGGATGGCCTGAAGTTCAGTCTTGTGTTGGAGGTAATCATGACGGCGATGCTTTAGTTATGGGACACGTTGGCGGAACAGCCCATCATTCCTGGATTGATCTGGTAAATTTTGAACCTAGACAACCCTTCCCTGCCACAACATTTGGAGGTAACTGGCCATCATTTGTTTATCTTACCGATGGAACAATTTTGGGTATTACAACCGATATGATTTTTTATATATCTACCGACGATGGTGTTACATTTGATCCGCTTCTTACAATTGGCGATGGCGACCCAAATGTAGATATGTCCGCTGCTTCAGATACTCCAGCAGAGAATCCCTTGAGAAAATCCAAAGATGATATGGTAATTGCTACTCTGGGAGGCTTTGAGGGAGCCAATGCCGATTCGACAATCAATCCTAATTTTATTTATTGGTATGGAACTACAGATGGCGGAGGTTCCTGGAATGGTTCAATTATTGGGGTTGGTGGCGCACCTACTTCTGGTAATACCAGTGAATATGGGCAAATTATAAACAGAGATTATGCACCTTATTTCACAAATTTTGATCAGGTAAATCTTACAATTGATCCTACCGGTGTTTCACACGTTCTGTGTAATGGCTATGGTGAAGGCTTATATATGGGTGGTACGGATACTGTAAATGTCTTTCCTATGCTTTATTGGAATAGTGCAAACCAGGATTGGTTGGCAATTACTGATGAAGAAATGGAAGCCCCTGACGATGGCTTTGGTAATACGATTAGTGATAACTATAGTGGTAATGCAATTGGTAATGCTTATGGTACAATTGCAACTTCAGACAATGGACAGGTTGTAATGGCAATGTGGATGGGTCCTGAATGGACAGGTACAATTGGAAGCAGTGCTTATAATATCTATCCTGGTGACGGTGGTCCTTATTCTACTCCAGTTTATTATACTGATATTTATTACAGAGTTTCTGAAGACGGTGGAGCAACCTGGGGTTCTGTTGGCAAAGTTCAGGGTGATCCCAACGTGCATGAAGAATTTCCGGTCTTAGCTCAAGAATTAGAGATTCACGGAAATCAAGCCACTGCTCATTATATTTATTATTTTGATCCTATACCCGGTGTAGGTGGTACAGGACAAAATCAGGAAAACGGTTTTGATGCAGATGGAATTTGGTATTATAATTCTTATACATGGACTCTTACAACTAACATAGAAGATGAAATTGTTGTAAACAACTTTAGTTTAGAGCAAAACTACCCGAATCCGTTCAACCCGAGTACAACAATAAAATATACACTCGCTGAGAAAAGTGATGTATCACTTAATATTTATGATATATTGGGTAATGAAGTGGCAACTTTAGTGAATGCTACTCAGAAAGCCGGTAGTTACGAAGTAAACTTTAATGCCTCAAATCTTGCATCAGGTTTATACCTGTACAAAATAATAGCAGGCAACTTTGTATCAACAAAGAAAATGATGCTGTTGAAATAATATAGCATAATTATTTTAACGGGTGGGTTACCGATAAATAGACAAATTTTTCGTTGTGTAATTCGCCCGTTTTTTTTTGAAACATGGGGTTGATTAAAATTTAAGTATTTATTTAGTGTAATATTTTTCACAAACTTCGTGGAGAAGAGATGAAAAGTTCGATTACAAAATTAGCTGCAGGAATTTTTCTGCTTTTGTTTACAATACCGCTTCTTGCTCAAACAGGCGTGGGTAAACTGAACGGAAAAGTGATTGATGCAGATACAAAAGAGCCGTTGATAGGTGCCAATGTACTTATCCTGAATACGGGTATGGGTGCAGCTACCGATTTAGATGGGAATTATTTTATACTGAACATAACGCCGGGCACATATGCGGTTAAAGTAAGTTATGTCGGTTACGCACCTAAAACTATTAATAATGTAAGAATTGTAGCGGGTGTTACGTATGAATTAAACGTTGAGCTTTCTACCGATTTTTCCTTACCTGAAATTGTTGTAGAAGACAAAAAGTTTTTCGAACCCAATGCTACAAACACAGTAAAAGTTATAGACGCCGACCAAATCTCCAGGTTACCGGTTAGGGGCGTTTCCAATTTTGTCGCCTTGCAATCCGGTGTTGTAGTTCAGGAAGGCAGCGGTGGCGCTGACGGTAATGCTACGATAAACGTACGCGGCGGTAGAGGCAGCGAAATTCTTTACATTGTAGATGGTATTCCGCAAAACAACCTTTACAACCGTACAAGTGTAGCACAGGTAAGTAATATAGCTATCGATCAGATATCATTTCAGGTCGGTGGTTACGAAGCCAAGTACGGTGAAGCTCAATCCGGTATTGTTAATGTAACTACAAAATCCGGTCAGCCGTATTATAGTGCTTATGTTGATATACTATCGTCTTCATATACAGATGATTATGGTTACAATTTATATTCCGGTTCTTTAAGCGGACCATTAATTCCCGGTATTCCGGAACACACAGTCTTCCTTTCTCTCGAAAGGGGATGGTTTAAGGATGCAAATCCACCCGCAATTAAATTAGAATTTCCGTCGATTAATAAAACCTACGATTTTATTCCGAATAACCCGGCAAATGTTTGGAGAGCATCGGGTAAAATCAACTCACGTTTTGGCGGTTGGAGGATGATATTGAGCGGGTTGTGGAATAAACGTACTGCTAAATCTTTTGATTTACGTAAAATAAAAAATGATGCTGCATTCCAGGATGAATTCTATCAGGAAAACACATCCACTAGCTTAAGAATATCTCAAACTGTAAGTAATAGTACATTCTGGAATTTAACTTTGGGATATAGACTATTCGATTTTGAAAGATATAATCCATTTTTCAATGATGGTGAACATATAGATAATTTGCTTGCGTATGGTGATAGTACTATCTGGGCAAGCAAGCTGGGTGTTAATCTATTAGGCGATGGAAGAAGGACGGATAATCTCGATGAGAACGGCGTCTTCAGACCGTATGGTTACTCAACCGGTATTTACCAGCGTAGAGAAGATGATGCTATAACTGCTGATTTGGATTTTACATCGCAAATAGACAAGCATTTGTTAGAGTTCGGTGCAGGTTTCTCATCTCACACTGTTAGAGGCTACGGTATTTTTGCATACCGGTTAGCAGCAGCACAGTCTAGTCTTTCGATCGACGAAAAATTTATAAACGAAGCTCCGTTTGTTTTTGGTTATGATTACACCGGCAAAAACAAAACAAACGGTGATGAACCGAGAACTAATCAGTTGCTTAAAGATGTTGGTTCAGACCCTTCTATGAACGAATTTATCAGACCGAGAAAACCGGTAATTGCATATACTTATTTGCAGGATAGATTTGAACTGGAAGATTTAGTCCTAAATGTCGGTTTACGTTTGGATTATTTCGATATTAAATCTTTTGAGCTGAAAGATCCTTCATTACCGTATGCCGGCGGATTGGATCCAACAAAATTCGATATCCAGGATTTTAAAATTAAAGATGTCGAGGTGGAAATTTCACCGAGAATTGGTATCGGATTTCCGGTTACATCCTCAACGGTATTTCATGCCCAGTACGGCAGGTTTATTCAGATGCCGGAACTGAATGATATGTATGCCGGTCCTTTTTCATACGATCGGTTCATTTCCTATGAACCTCAGTTTGGTCGGAACGGAGGGCTTAGAAGGGAAGAGACAACTCAGTATGAAATTGGTTTCCGTCAGTTAATGGGCGATAATTCTGCTTTGAATATCACTCTTTTTTATAAGAATATTAAAGGACTGGTTAATGATCAGAACCATAAATTTAGGAGAACTCCCGGCGGCGAAGTATTAAATGCAATCTATTCCGAGAATGCCGACTTTGGTACTACTAAAGGATTTGCATTTTCTTTTGACGTAACGCGGTTAAGTTACTTTAGTCTGTCTTTACAGTACACATATTCACTTGCCGAAGGAACCGGTTCATCTACTAGCTCAAGCCAAACGGCGGTATTCAGAAATAATAATAACCAGCCTCCGAAGGTTATTGCCCCACTGTCTTTCGATCAGCGGCATACCGGTGTGCTTGTTGTAGATTTCTATATTCCTGAAGGTAAAGCGGGTATATGGGAAATGTTAAATATCAATGCTCTGTTTTCATTTAATAGCGGGCGTCCTTATACCCCAACCGACAACTGGAATCTGCTCGGCGATAACGGTTTATCTGCTAATAATACAGGGTATGTTAATTCAGCTTATGGACCCGGCTCGTTCAGAATTGACATTAAAGCTGAAAAGAGTTTCCCGGTTGGCAATTTCTATATCGTACCTTATGTATGGATAGAAAATTTATTGGGTTCAATTAATGTAACACGTGTATATCGTTCGACGGGAGACCCTTATACAACCGGTTATTTAAATACACCCGGAGGTCGTTCTGCCGTTGCTAATAACGGAGAAGGATTTGCGCAAGATTATCGAAGCTTAGAACGTAATCCGAGTAACTTCGGAATTCCTAGGTTAATTAAGTTAGGAGTGAAGTTAAACTTTGCCAGATTCTAATTATTTGTACTATGGAATTTTCTTATAATAATAGGACGATTGAAAAATGAAAAACAAGAATATTAGAAAAATATTTATTATTGTTCTCCTGTTAGCCGGAATTGCTGTAACATCTTTCGGTTTTATGGGAAATGATTTAAACGGAAATAAACGGCCTCAGCCCGTTTATAAATTAAATTCTGTTTTGGGATCCGGTAAACAAGGAGATGCTTATCGGATGAATATAAACAATATTAACCTTCCTTTTAACAGGAAGGGAAATATCGCTAATGTAAATATACCACCTGCAGATCAGGGTGCCGGCGGCAGGTTTGCCGGTCCTGTCTTCCTGTTTTCAGCAGGATTCTTTTTATCAGGTGATGCAGACGGTCAGCCATGGGCTAATGCAGTTGCTCCTTCTTCTCTTGTTGAAGATTACGTACCGGGTACTGTTGCCGGCGGACAGAGCGACCCTAATGCAGTTATTTACGTTCTGAATTCTCAGGATGAACCTTTTGGACCTAGCTGGCAGGATTGGATTGATGCTGTGGGTTTAGGTGCCGACTTTTACGATGGCGACGGTGACGGTGTTTACAACCCTGTTGATAAAAATGGTAACGGTCAGTGGGACGCGGATGAAGACAGACCGGACCTGATCGGTGATGAAACCGCATGGTGTATTTTTAGTGATGGCTTAGTGTCAAATCAAAGAAGATGGAATACCGTATCGCAATTAGGTATAGAAGTAAAGCAAACTATATTTGCATTTGCTTCGGCGGGTGCTATCGGTAACCTTGTATTTTTAAGATATAGATTTAAATATGTTGGAGGCTCCGATTTTCTATACGGAAATCCGGATGAATTGACGGACGTGTATTTTGGTGTATGGGCAGACCCCGATTTAGGTCAGTACGATGATGATAGAGTTGGAAGTGATGTTCCAAGAAATGCCGGATATACCTATAATGGTGAAGCTACCGACGGGCAGTACGGAAATGAACCGCCATGTTATATGATAGACTTCTTTTCAGGTCCGGTTGATTACATTCCTGGCGAAACTTTTATTGATAATGACGGAGATGGTAAATATACAGACGGAGTTGATACTCCTCTGGATACGGCATTTTCAGTACGAGGACAAGTTATAGGCGTTGTAGAATTTCCGGGAGCTAAAAACCTGCCAATTTCCTCATTTGTGGAATATCTTAACGGAGACCCAAATCTGAATGATCCTAGTAACAAAGAGGAAGCAAGAAATTATATGTTGGGATTGGATCGGGTTGGCACTCAGATTGATCCCTGTGAATTTTCACATGGAAACCCGGGGTTCATTGGTTGTGAAACAACCGATCCGCTCTTCTGGTTTTCCGGCGATCCGGTAACCGGTTCGGGCTGGATTTCATCAGATCAAGAGGATGTCAGACAAATGACGAATACCGGTCCGTTTACCTTGGAAAGGGGTGTAGAAAAAGAAATAGTTGTTGCTTATGTTGTTGGGCAGGGATCGGATTGGTTAAACAGTATTACGGTTGCACGTAAAATTGATGACGGCGCACAGAATATTTTTGCTTTAAACTTTCTGGCTCCTTCTCCACCACCGCCGGTTACCCCGGTATTAACCTCGAGTGACAATTTTATTGATATTGTGTGGGAAACTGCTGATGCGGTAAGTTATTTGAATAAAACACCAACATGGGATTTGAAATTCCATATTTTTAATGTGTATGCATTTAGAACAAATAATACGGCAGATATTGTAAGTAGCACTCAAAACTCCCTTCTTATTGCCTCGTATCAGGTTGATAATTTTATCAAAAGTTTATATAAAGAAAATAGCGAAACCGGTGGTATAGAAATTCTGTATCCCGAAGCCGATTCAACCAATAAGTTAAATTTGGAAACTTATAGCGATCCCGAAACGGGCAGGATAAGATTAAGAATCTATAACGATCCGTTTGATAATACTACTCCTATAACAAAGGGTACTCCTTATTATTTTGCTGTTATTGGTTCGGCTATTAATTATGATGCGTTGGTAAATAAATCCGAT
>BDSV01000043.1 GCA_002898075.1 bacterium BMS3Abin03 | reverse complement strand
GATTTGTTTGGGTGATGGTATTTGCTGCGGTGGCCTACGGCTTGGTGCTGCTCGTTAATTTTCGAAAAAGATAGTGCGGTAAAGCAGCAAGAAAAAAGATTAAAGTAAAAAGACAAAAGATTTATTTCTTCAATTAACCGAATTTAAAATAATAAATGAATGAAATGATTATTTAAATTTGTTGTAGATAGAATTCTAAAATTCCCTCAAAAAAAACAAAGATTTAAGCGCTAATATTATAAAGCCACACACACTTTTATTTATTCAAGTGATCTTACAAAATCCGGAAACTTAGTTATTCTCAAAGTATCATTTTTATTCATAAGGAAAGGTTCGACATTTTTAGATACTTTATCCAAATTTTCGTTTTCCAGTCTCTGCAGTATTCTCTTTTTCAGGTTATCAAGATTATCAATGTCGGCTTTGGATTTCAAATAATCGTAATTTGGTTGCGTAATACCGAACAGAAAAGATGTGTCGTAAAAATCTCTTCCTTTTAAAACTTTTCTGTTAAGAATTGCCCATATTTTCTGAGATAAAAGAATATCTTTTGGTGTTATAAATATCTGAGTGAAAATATCGAACTTGTTGATCAAAAACTTTTTACTTTGATAATTAAAATGTTGTGCTTCAGTATCTAACTGAATAAGTACTTTCTCCTCCTCGAATCCCGAAAGTTTGTTATCAAAAAGTAACTTGGGAAATCTTATATAAAATCTATATGCACCCTTAAACACGTTCTTCGTCTCAACAACATATCCCTCAAGTTCTAATTCTTTTTTTACGGTATCTGCAAGCTGTTTAAACTCATCTGCTGTTAAGCCGAAATTATCAAAATCGAGATCTTCAGAGAATCTTGATGTACCATAAACTATTCTTAAGCATGTGCCGCCCATAAAAGAAAGCTTCTTCGCAATACTCTGATTAAAAACTATCTGGAGTATTTTATACTGTAAATACTCTCTTAGAATATTTCTCTTGAAAACTTTTTGATTATCAGGATAGAATTTTTCTATTTCATTAAGACTTAGCATCTTCAATCCAATCGAGCAGTAGGTTTAATCTTTTATTTAGATTTTTGTTTTCGAACAAAATCGAATAATTATTTAATTTTTCTCTGTCGATTTTCTCTTCAAAATTATCTGCATTTATACGCAGTTCATCAATATGATCGATAGAATTTAATTCGGAATGCAGGTAAAGAAAATCTAATACTGCTTTCTCAGATTCGGCAATTTTAAAATTAAGATTATCACTGGAAATTATTTTATATCCGAACATCAAACTTTTTTTAATTGTACGATAGCTAAAGGTTGCATATTTTGTTCTAAAGGTGGTGGTTTTCTTACTCGAAACAGAAGTGATAATAGTAACCGTTTCCGGAATAAATCCATAATAAGAAAAAGCAGTTTCCAACGAAACATAAGAGGGCATATAAAGTTTGTTGGCAATATAGAAAAGCTTTAGCTCATCCAGCATAACTTCTGAAAACTTGTAAACCCCATTGCCCACTCTTTCAATATAACCGTTCTTTTGCCATTCAACCAGCCGGTGGTGATATATCTTTTCACTCAATTTCTTAACATCAATAAGTGAGAAAACCGGGAATTCTTTTAATTCTAATCTAAACTTATGGAAATTCATAATATTTCTATTTTATACTGATATAAATATATTTTAGAAATATTTGAAATGCAAGATAAAAAATATTGTTTTATTGCGGGGCTGTCTAAAAAGTTAGGATTATTTTGTCATTCCCTTGAAAAAGGGAATCTAAAACTCTAATTATATATCATATTCCCACTTCCGTGGGAATGACATCTTGGTAAAAGTTACATTTTAGACAACCACTTGATAAAAGGAATTATGCTAAACTTTGTAGTAATGCTAATATGGTACAGTCACGGAATGATCTGTAACTGCCTGGTAAAAGTTAGTTAACATTATAATTTTGAAATTGTAATTTATTTGTTTACTGATATTGGGTTTTTGTTATTTTAACACTTTTAATTTTCTTTGATGATAGAAGATTAGTTTTTTACATTTAACTTGTGTTTAAAAATAAATAGGATTAAGCCCGTGCATCACAAAGAAAACGAACTTCCTTTATTTACAGAAGAAAAACCCATCCATAAAAATGAAGAACAGAAAGGCAAAACCACTGAAAAATTAACACGACTCGATATTGATGCAAAAACAAGAGAAAAAATTCTTTCCTATTGCAGATTAAAAAGCGGGGAGATTTGGGAAGACCCGGAAGGTAAACATAAAGTGGGCGTACTCGATGCTACTAACCCCGCAGATGTACAAAAGCTATTCGGAAAAGAAAAATCCCGGCTTGTTATTAACGACCCGCCTTACAATGTTGTTGTGGGAAACGCAAACACACAAAATCTTTCTAAGATAAATGTAAATGAATATATCGGGTTTTCGAGGAAATGGGTCTCAAATGTGCTTTCTATACTTGATGATAATGCGGGTTTATATATATGGTTAGGAGCAGATCAGAATGACGGTTTACAGCCGCTCCCTGAGTTTATTATTATGATGAGAGAATTCAATGAACTGAGAACCCGCAGTTTTATAACAATGCGAAACCAGCGGGGATACGGCACGCAAAAGAACTGGATGTCCGTCCGGCAGGAATTGCTTTATTACATAAAAGGTAATCCGCCGTTCACGGTTGTGTACACGGATATTCCTAAAATATTACGCGGCTATTATAAAAAAATTAACGGGAAGATTACTGAAAATTTTGAACGAAGCAAATCTCAGTTTATTAGACCTGGTAATGTGTGGGTTGACATTCAACAAGTTTTTTACAGGATGGAAGAAAATGTTCCCGGCGCTTACGCACAAAAACCACTTAAAAGTATTGTAAGGATAGTTGAAGCAAGCAGTCAAAAAAATGATTTGGTTTCAGATTTTTTCAGCCATAGTGGTGTAACGTTATTAGCATCTGAGCAACTTGAGAGAAGATGTTACACAATGGAGCTCGACCCTGTATTTGCAGAACTTTCAATAAGACGTCTTGAACATTACCGTAAAACGAGCAAGACAGGATGGCAGTGGGACAATCCTTTCCCCGAAGTTCCTATTAAATGAAAGAAATATCTTGCACATTGGAATTTGAAATTTATAATTGTAACCATGCTTCCCCTCTATTTAGAAAAACTAACTTTGCCCGAACTGCAGCAGAGGGCGGAGGTGCTTCATCGACTGCTTGAGGAGTGCAGGATTTGCCCCAATGAATGTTTGGCGAGAAGAACAGAAGGTGAAACGGGCGAGTGTAATTCGACTGATGAAGTAATCATTTCAAGTGTAGGTCCCCACTTTGGTGAGGAGCCGCCACTGGTCGGTACGTTTGGTTCGGGGACAATCTTTTTTACAAACTGCAACCTCGATTGTGAGTTCTGCCAGAACTACGATATAAGTCATTTGGGTTTAGGCAGGAAAGTCTCAACTGAAGAGTTGGCAAGTTCGATGTTAAACCTACAGCAGCGCGGATGCCACAATATAAATTTCGTCACACCAACTCACTTCACACCGCAGATTGTTGAAGCATTAGTTCTTGCAGTAGAAAAAGGATTGGAAATACCGCTTGTATATAACTGCGGCGGCTACGAATCGGTTGAAACATTAAAACTGCTTGAAGATATTATCGATATTTATATGCCAGATATAAAATACTCAACAAATGAAAATGCGCTAAAATATTCCGGGGTTCAAAACTATTGGGAAGTAGTAACAGAGGCAGTAAAAGAAATGCACCGGCAGGTGGGTGATCTTAAAATTAGTAAAAGGGGATTGGCACAAAGAGGGTTATTGATAAGACATCTTGTTTTACCGAACGATATTGCCGGCTCTAAAAAGGTAATCGATTTTGTTGCGGATGAAATTTCAACCGGCTCCTATATTAATATAATGGATCAGTACAGACCGGCTTATAACGCAGACAAGTATGAAAAGCTTAACAGAAGAATAACCCCGTCAGAATATAAAGAAGTTATTGGTTATGCATTACGTAAAGGTTTGAGGAGAGGGTTTGAATAATAAACTATTTGAACTTTCATCATCGAAGCAGTAATTTTATTTATTACTTTAAACACAGGAAATCCAGAATGAAAAAAATTATTTTCTCTTTTGCTGCATTAACAATTGTACTTACGCTTTATTCATGTAAATCTGAATCTCCCAAACCAAAAGGTTCTCCCGAATATATATCTGAAATTCAACAATGGCATCAAAAAAGAATTGAAAGATTAAAGGAAGATAACGGCTGGCTTAACCTGGTTGGACTTTACTGGCTGAAAGAAGGTAAGAATACATTTGGATCGGCGAAAAACAATGATATTAAATTTCCCGGAAACGCACCCTCCAACATAGGATCGTTTTTTCTTGAAGACAGCATTGTTACGGTGAAAATTAATCCGGATGTAAACGTTACTAACAACGGTAATCCAGTTAAAGAAATGAACCTGAAGAATGACATGACCGGAAACCCGACTATTTTAGAAACCGGAACTTTGCGATGGTATATTATAAAACGCGGAGACAGATACGGTGTACGTTTGCGCGATATTGACGCACCGCTTGTTAAAGAATTTAAAGATATTGAAGTCTTCCCAATAAACGAAGACTGGCGTTTTGAAGCAAAGTTTGAACCGTACAATCCACCAAAACATATTTTAATTCCTACTATAATCGGAACAAAAGAAGAAGATGTTTCACCCGGGCAGTTGATTTTTAATAAAGACGGGAAAACATACAAACTTGATGCTATTGATGAGGGTGATAAGTTTTTTATAATATTTGCAGATAGAACAAGCGGTGAAGAAACTTACGGTGCGGGAAGATTTCTTTACACCGATAAACCTGATTCTAATAACATAGTTATTTTAGATTTTAATAAAGCGTACAATCCCCCTTGCGTATTTACGAAGTATGCAACTTGTCCTTTGCCGCCGAAGGATAACTATCTTAAACTGAAAGTTACAGCCGGCGAAAAAATGTGGGGAGAGCAGCATTAAAAAATAGTATGCATCCAAACTAAAATCATTCATTCATATACACATTCAACCATTCCATCGGTAAAACAAGGAATGACTGTTTGATTGAATAGATGTATGGTTGAATGTTAAAATGATTTCCGATTCTAATTTTTTTCTATTTTTCCTTACTGAATACAGATACTAATCCGTACGCAAGTGCTTCCGGTGGGCAGAGGAGATGCGTTCCGCCATCGAAAACCTTCGCGTCAAGTTTTAAGCTTTTAAATTCTTTCTCTTCAATCCTTGTTACCATCTCATCAATGGGGTTAAAATATTTTTCTTCGTCTTCTTCGCTTCCAACCGAGATGAATACTTTCGCATTTATATCATCGAGCTTTTTAAATGCATCTTCCTGCACATTGAATATTTTAAAATTATCCCATAGCAAGTGCGGGCTTCCTATTATATAACGGTTAAACAACCCGGGTTCGGTAAACATAGTATAAATTGCAAATAGTCCGCCGAGAGAATACCCGCTGATTGTCCTGTCGCCGGGGTTGGTTCTAAATGTTGTATCAATATATGGAATCAATTCTTCTTTAAGGAAAGTACGGAATTTAGGTGCGCCGCCAGTTCCCGGCTTACCTCTTTTCACAGATATTGTATAATCCCTTTTCCTCATATTCCCTGCACTCCTGTTAAGCGCACCGTAACCTATGCCCACAATTATTAATTCCGGAATGTTATTGCCAAATTGAAGATAACGCGCAATACTTGTGGCCATTCCATAAGCAATATCACCGTCTAATAAATACAGCACGGGATATTTTTTATCGGACTTTTCATAATCATCGGGCAGACTGATATACAACCGGAAGTTATCATTAATGATATTTGAATGAAATGATTTTTCCTGCGTGTTGTACAGATTGTTGTTCCCCGGGAGTTCGGTAACGGTTTGGGCTGAACTAATTAAACTCACAGCAAGCATGATAACGATATATAAAAATACTTTTTTCATTTTACACCTTTTTTAATCCGTTTTACATATAAAAATATACGAATCACAAATACAATTTGATAGGGAAATTCTGTACAATTAAATTAAAGTTGTTGTATTAAAAAAAGTTTAAAAATTGAGACATCCCTGGAGCGGGCTTAAAGAAATACCCCGTAATATCTGGATTTTAGCCGCGGCATCGCTGATAAACCGTTCCGGCACTATGGTGCTGCCGTTTATGTCTTTATATGCCGTAACCGAATTGAAGGTAAGCGCAGGAAACGCAGGATTAGTACTGGCGGCTTACGGTATGGGGGCATTTGTTTCGGCACCTTTTACGGGCAAGCTTAGTGATCGTTTTGGCTCGGTTCGCCTGATGACTATTTCTCTTTTTGCTGCCGGTATATTTCTTATCGGTTACTCGTTCGTTACGAATTTTTACATTTTCCTGTTAATGAGTTTTTTCTGGGCAATTATAGCCGAAGCTTTTCGCCCGGCAAGCATGTCCTTTGTTTCAACCGAAGCTCCGGCAGACAGAAGAAAAACAGCGTTCGCACTATATAGATTAGCGCTTAACCTGGGGATGAGCGTCGGTCCGCTTATCGGCGGATTGCTAAGTACAATAAATTTTCATTTGCTTTTTTATGTCGATGGAATTACATCAATAGCAGCCGCTATATTTTTGTTATTCTCACATTTAAACGAAACTACGGTTAAAAGTTCTTTAAGCAAAGAAGATGACAAAGCACCGGGCGAAGATTTTTATAAGAGTACAAGTGTATTTAAAAACAGGAAGTTCGTTTTCCTTTTGCTTGCTATCATACCCGTAGTTATTGTCTTCTTTCAGTTTATTGGTGCAATGCCGTTGTTCATAGTTGATGAGCTGGGGTTTTCGAGAGCAACTTTCGGTATTATGATTTCGATAAATACTCTGCTTATAATTTTTATCGAAGTCCCTTTAAATGATGCAATGCGAAACTGGGCAGACTGGAAAGCATTAATGCTCGGCGCACTTTTCAGCGGTTTTGGTTTCGGGCTTTTGTCAGTCTTCCATACAATTTACGGTATCATTATCTCAATTGTTTTCTGGACGTTTGGTGAAATGATCTTCTTCCCCGCTGCGAATGATTATGTGTCGGAAATCTCACCGGAAAAAAGACGTGGTGAATATATGGGCTATTTCCAGATGACCTTTAGTTTTGCATTTATAATTGGACCGTGGATGGGTACCGAAGTATTGGAAAATTTTGGTTCATTTACTCTGTGGGTCGGTTGTTTAGTGTTTGGATTAATATCTGCCTTAATGATGTTGAATTTGAAAGATTGATTTTTCAAAATCGTAAATGGTTATCTGTTCCCTTCTCTATTTCTTTCATTGAAGAGTTGAATAGTATGTGTTATAAAACAAGCGGCTGTCTAAAAAAGTTAGGATTATATTGTCATCCCCTTGAAAAAGGGAATCTAAAAATCTAATTATATATCAGATTCCCACTTCTCCCGATAAATCGGGACAGGCAGTGGGAATGACATCCTGGTAAAAGTTACTTTTTAGACAACCCCAAATTGATGAAAGGGAAAAATCTTACTGTTTGAATATTGATATTTTGATATTGGTGCTTGTTTATTATTTGGAAATTGATTTTTGAAATTTTCTCTTGTATCTATATTAAAAACGCTTTAAGTTTTTATCAAAATTTAATTTCTAAATATCTCTTGGGGCAAATTGATGAAAAATTATTTTTTGTATCCAATAATTCAATTGATGAATTACCTGAAAATAAATATTTGTACTAAGTAAACAAGGGGGGCAATTATGCTAAAAATATTTTACAACAACTCTCTAACTTTTTTTAATACATCCGATAACTATACCTACATAAATCCTAAAAATAAAATTTACTACTTAACTTTTATTCTCATTTCATATTTCCTGTACAACAAATTTTATATAATGCCGTTATGAAAAAGATAATATCACTTTTCGGTTTAATAGTTCTTATTCTCTCCTGCAACACAACAGAGCCGCCGCCGACCAAGCCGCCAGCACCCAAACCTGAAATTACACTTGCGCAAGAAGATGCATCTGCTATTGAAGCGTGGATAAAAATAACAACAACCAACATAGAACTACCCGCAGCCATTACTTTAAAAAGAAACAACGCCGTAGAACAGACTATCAGTCTGTTAGCCAAAGACAGTGTAATAT
>BDSV01000042.1 GCA_002898075.1 bacterium BMS3Abin03 | reverse complement strand
CGGAAAGCTAGGTACAGAACTTGTTCCTTACCCCTCCTCGGAAAAAGTTTACGCAATCTGGTCGGAGCTTATGGCAAAAAAAGGGGGCACCAGAAGCACAAACGAAAATATTACTAAAGATAAAAGAATAATTTATTGTGATTGGTATAACACTCCGTTAGTAGATAACAGTGGAAATGTAATAGGAGTTGCCTCTCTTGTTCAGGATATAACCGAAAGAATTAAATCCGAAAAAATTCAAAAAGCGCTCTATAGTATTTCACAGGCAGTCCATACAATAGAAGATATTGATGATCTGTATGAAGAGATTCATGAAATTGTAAAAAGCTTGATGAAAGCCGATAATTTCTACATCGCCTTATATGATGAATGTAAAGGTCTTATTTCATTTCCATACTTCGTCGATGAATTCGACAGCAAACCGCCGCCCCGGAAACTCGGAAGAGGTTTAACGGAGTTTGTTTTGCGAACCAAGGGGGATTATTTAATTGATGCACGGGAAGACCTTAAATTACGTGCAAACGGCGAAACAGATCTAATCGGCGCACCTGCTGAAATATGGCTTGGTGTAACATTAAAAGTTAACAACCGACCAATGGGGGTTTTAGTAGTTCAGGATTACAACGATAAAACAACTTATGGTGAAGAAGAAAAACAGATACTTAATTATGTCTCGGAGCAAATAGCATTTGTTATTGATCGGAAGCAAAATGAAAAGGCATTAAAAAAATACTCTCACGAATTGCAGGAACTTATAGCTTCGAAAGATAAATTCTTCTCAATTATCGCACACGATTTACGCAGCCCGTTCAACGGATTATTAGGTCTTTCGGAATTGCTGGTTAACTCTTACAACAAATTAACCGAAGATGAAAGGAAATCATTTATTTATGATATTTACAGCACGACACGAAGTGTTTTCGGTCTCATTGAAAATTTATTACACTGGAGCAGGTTACAAACAGGTAAAATGCTTTATGTATCCTCAAAACTTAATTTGTTCGATTTGATAGAAAGTGTTTATTCAACATTAACTAATAGTGCCAAGCTAAAATCGATTAAGCTGTTAAATAATTTGCCCGACCCGACCATAGTTTTCGGCGATGCGGACATGTTAAGATCCTTATTTCAAAACTTGATTTCCAACGGAATAAAATTTACTCCAAAAGGCGGATCGGTAACCGTAAATGTAACGCCATGCGAAAGAGGGAACCCGGTTATTTCCGTTGAGGATACAGGCGTAGGAATTAAAGATGAAAATCTTACAAAACTCTTTATGATTGATCAGGGATTTTCATCTAAAGGAACAGAAAATGAGGAAGGTACGGGATTGGGGTTGCTAATTTGCAAAGATGTAGTTGAAAAGCACGGCAGTCAGCTTTTAGTTTCAAGTATTATAAATAAAGGAACTACCTTCAGCTTTCAATTAAAAAGCCAAGCCGGTTAAGTTTTTAATATCACATCCGTCATTCCATAATTTTACAAATAAAAAGCCTCTGAACCTGCAATAGATTCAGAGGCCAAGGAGAGAACATATGATGCGTAATTACTTTTATCTTCAAAGCTTGTACACTCCTAAGATCAAGTAATTATTTACAGGAGAATCGCACTCATAAACTAAGGTCAAGTAATGTGCCAATTTATAAATTTATATTTTTAGCTGTTTTATGACTCTTTTTAAAATGAATCCGGCAATTATGAATTAATGTGAGAAATAAAACGGTATAGATCGGTCAACGATACCCGTCTCGATATAAACTTATTCAGAGGGAAACTATTTGCATCTTTACATCCCCGCCCGCTTTTTTAATTTCAATTAAAGAAAAAAGCAATTATAAAATGTAATAATCGAAGGAATCGAAAAATTACCGGGCTAATTGTGGAAAATTCCTGATGATATAAATTACTCCCTTCACTACAGGATAAAATTACAGTATCATAACGATATTTCTATATCCGACTTTAGTGAACGGTTCGGCATTACTGAATAATTTTATTCTCCCCTATCATTCATTATCAATAACTCACCGAAACTACACGGCTAAAAGAACAAATATAATTATTACGATGAATGCTAAAATCCAGCCGAAAAAAATGAATCCAAGAAGAAACGGAAGTTCGTAATTATTAATCCATTCCGAAATTTTAAGATGCGGCATACTATCCTCCATAGTTTAAAAATTCAACATCCTTAATACCATCAGTTATAAGAATATTTTTTGTGATAAAATCTTTTTCAGTCCGGAGTGTCTCAAATTCCCGGATGAAGTAAACAGGGATTATATAGTTTTCCTGCGGGAGGGTAATATTTAGTTTGAAAGCTGTTATATGATTTTCATTGCTTCTCATAACCCGCACAGTTAATTAGTAATTTAAGTAAACAAAAACTAAAGCTTCAGGAATTGGAGAAAGCAGAGTATCGAACGAATTTATTTAGCAACGATGCTCTAAAACTTCTCTCAAGGAATATTCAACTCTTATAGTTAATTGATTTTTATCAAAAAGTCAATAATATTTTTTGGTGACATAAGAATTATCAATAAAAAATAAGGAAATATCACATCTGTTCAAAATAATGGGAACTCTCTCTAATCTCTTGTATATTAAAAGTTATAAAAAGGTTTATAAAAAAAGTTCTTTGCAATATTGGGGGAAAAAATGTTTCCTTATGGAAGAGAAGAGTTGGGATGATTTCGAATGAATATGATTGCAAAAAGACAAGTGTAATTACTATAAAGTGCTGAGAAAGTTGTTAGCCTCGCCGGAAAGATTGTCGGATTTTTTAAGGTGAATGTTATGCCTTTCAAATGAAATTATTTAATAAATTATATAACAGTTTTTTACTAAAGAAAAGAAATGAATTTATAAGTTTGCTTAGGGAACTCATCCCCCCGCCCCTTCTCTTGAGAAGAGAAGGGGAGTGAAAAAATCCATCTCTTTTCAAGAGACTTATCGTCAATAAATCGTTTTATTGATTATGTTGGAAAGAATATTAATAGTAAGTGTTTATCATTAATAATCCCTTCTTTTTTAAGAGAAGAGTATGGTTGAGTTCCAATGTTGCGTATAGTCATTTAAAAATCATATCAAACGAAATAAATACACATTATGAAATTTATTTTGGACAGCAGTGAGAAACATGTTAAAAAATAATTATTGGGGCGAGTTGTTAGCCCGCCCCGACGGAAAATCATTTTAAAAGTATCATTTTCTTTGAACCGGCATAATTACCTGCCTGAAGCCGATAGAGGTAAACGCCACTTGCAAGCGAGGAAGCATCAAATGTAACCTCGTAGTTTCCCGCAGGCAGTTCTCTGTTTACTAAAGTTGCAACTTCATTTCCTAAAACATCATAAACTTTTAACGTCACAAATCCCCCTGCTTCGTTTTCCCCCTTTTTCAAAAGGTAATTAAGGGGGATTTTGAATTTTATCTTTGTTGACGGATTAAACGGATTGGGATAGTTCTGGTATAATCTAAACTCTCCCGGAATTATTTTATTTGAAGTTACGTTTGTAGAAATAGTATCGACCCCTCCAGAGAAACAGACAACTTTTCCTTCTTTTGTTCCGGCAAGCAATTCAAAACTATAATTGCCGTCGATTGAAGGCATAACATTTACGGTATTAATTCTATCGCCGGCAAAAGTATGGCTAAATAACAGAGAATCGCCTTTGCCGCTGATGCAAAAATAAGTCCCTGATTGATCACCCGTTACAACATCTTCAACCCCATCAAAATTTAAATCCGGTACAGAAGAAACGCCGAATTGAAAATCCATCGGATATGCCCACAACTGCATACCGTCAGCACCGCTTAAACAGTTAAGCCCGTTAGCGGCAAAAGATGCGATCAGAACATCGGGAACAGAATCGCCGTTCAAATCCTCAATTAATGACATTTGAATAACACCGGCAAGCCCGCCCAAAGGATAGCTCCAAACTTCCGCACCGGTTCTACCGTTGAGCCGATGAATTATCCCGAAATACTCGGCAGCAATCACATCGGAACTATCGGCAGATAAAGGCAACTCGAGCAGTTCCTTCGGTTCGTTATCCACCATTTCGGTGTTCCATACTTCCTGCCCGTTTATACCGTTCAACCCGATAACTTTCAAATTACTCGATCCATTATTCCCTACTGCTATAATTGCATCGGGTTTGTTATCACCCGTAAAATCTCTCACTGAAATTATTGATTTGCCGAATGATGGATTGGGTCCGGGATAGAAATACTGCCAGATAATGTCTCCGTTTGTTCCGTTAAAAAGATAAGCTCTTTTATATCCCGTTCCCTGGCTGTTCCCATCCGCAATAGCTAAAACATCGTTTACATTATCGCCGTTAAAATCCCTTTGCACATCCACAGCTTCAAAATCACCTAAGCTGTAATTTACATCATCACCGTATTGCCAGATAATATTTCCATTTGTTCCGTCTAGTGCATAAACATGTTCGTTGCTTCCGCCCGTACCTATTACAACATCGTTAAAGCCGTCGCCATTCAAATCATTTGCAATCTGCATAGCATCCTGTACGCCATAATCCCAGGACTGCCCGATAGACCCCGCATTGGAATTACTGAAATAAGTATTAAATGTCCAGATGGGAAAAGAGGTACCGCTGGCAGCACCATCTAGGCACATAAGCCAATAATTATCAGTTGCAATCATAACTTCGTCAACACCGTCTCCCGTAATATCGTTTATCGGTTTTAATCCTTCCACCCGATATTCAGTACTGCTCGTATTCGGATTAGACGGAACCTGGTAATTCCAGAATGTATATCCATAATCGTATTCATTGAAAGTTCCGGTTCCATCAACCGCTACACCGGCAACAGGATTGTTGACATCGGAGGAAGCAATTGTTAATGTATCTGTATAGCTTCCTGCCTGAGCCGGATAAAAATAAACTGTTATCGATACGGTATCGGTTGAAGGAATTTGAAAAGGAATGCCGGGTGAATCGAAATAAAACTCCGGGATTGTAAACTGCATATCACTAATTTCAAGAGTTTGATCTCCTATATTATAAATATCAAAATTCCAGAACGTTACTCCGTCCTCTCCCACCCAAACACTTCCAAAGTTGTGATATGTATCGCTCAAGCCAATTACAGCACCGCTCACAACTCCCTGCCCGGCAAGATCGACTTCAACCTGCTGATTTACAGGATCATTATTATAGATCGTCAGGGTTCCCTGATAATAAGCATAATCTTCCGGGTTAAAGTTAACGGTAACGGTAAACGAATTTCCCGCCGTTATCTGTAACGGGAAAGATACAGCATCGATATAAAAATGATTTTCATCAATAGCTATTGAATCAACTGTAAGTGTGGCTGTTCCGTTATTTAAAATTTGCAGATCGCTATTTGAAGGATTTCCGATAGTTGTATTCGGAAAAACCAAAGAAGTAACCGGAACATATATTTGCGGTGTTCCGCCACCGCCTAAATCATATTTAAACAACTGCCTGCCCGAACCAGCACCAACCGGCTCGGCTAAAAGATAGAAGTATGTTCCGTCCCATGCAAGTCCTCTCGGACTTTGGCTTGATTGATCGGGAACATGAAAAGAGTAAAGTGTATCTTTTGTTGAAATACTTACCGCGTAAACTTTTTCCTGATCGCCGTCGTTATCATCCATAACATAGTACAGTGTATCTCCGCTAACGGTTATCCCGGTCGGCTGTGTACCAAAAGTTTGTATAGTATCAATTATTGTTTTTGAATTCACATCTACTTTATAAAGAGCTGCTTTATTATCAGGGTAGTAAACGGAAATCCATAATCCCGTACCGTCCCAGGCAGCACCGCCGAGATAATAAGAACCTCCGATGGTTGAAGTTGGAATTGAATCTAAAACCGTTCCGTCGGGTGAAACTTTAAACAAATCGCATCTTGCGGTTTTCCTCTCCACGTACCAGAAATTTGTGCCATCAAAAGCTAAACCCTGTGATGCTTTCATTGTTGGGTAGTTAATTATAATCTGATCTACTTCAGCACCCGTATTATCAACGGCTTTTATAATTCCACTTCCCGCAGAAGATGAGCTTGAAGAGATCCAGTATTTTGAATTACTGTAAACCATCCCGTAGCCGTAATCCCAATAAGTTCCGGTCGGTAAATCAATTGTTTCTAATAATGTTTGCGAAAGACCAATAGTAGAGAGAAGAATTGCCAATAGAGTAACCAATTTTTTCATAGTTAACCCTTTAAGTTTGTAAAACAGAATGAATGAAAATTATTTGTGCGGATGCTCTTTAACCCATTGCTTAATATAATCGGCTATTGCAACAGTAGAAGAGCCGGGGGTAAAAAGCTCGCCGACACCTATTTTCTTTAATTTATTAATATCTTCTTCGGGAATTATGCCGCCGCCTGTAAGCAGAACATCATCCAGTCCTTTTTCCTCCATCAGCTTTTTTATTTTGGGCAGAATGGTCATATGCGCTCCGGATAAAATACTAATACCAATCACATCCACATCTTCCTGAACAGCGGCTTCAACAATCATTTCCGGCGTTTGCCTCAACCCGGTATAGATCACTTCCATTCCTGCATCGCGCAGTGCGGCTGCAATTACTTTAGCTCCTCTATCGTGACCATCGAGACCGGCTTTAGCAACAAGAACCCTGATCTTTCTATCCATTGTAAATATCCTTATACTTTGAAAGAACTGAACGGATTTTATCGGCGTATTCTTTTATTCCTTCATCCGTATAATTTTTAAAACGCGGTTTAAATGTAAAGTCGTCGGCAAACCTCGGAATGATATGAAAATGAAAATGATACACGGTTTGTCCCGCAGATTCACCGTTGTTTGAAATAACGTTAAAACCGTCGGCTTTTACGCTTCTCTTTACAGCACCCGCTATATACTGCACAGTTTTTATCACACGGGATAGCTCTTCCTGCGGAACTGTTAAAAAATTATCATAATGTTTTTTCGGTACGACTAACGTGTGACCATAGTTGATAGGTTGTATATCGAGGAAAGCAATTATTTCATCATCCTCAAAAATTATCTCCGCTTCGGCATTGTGATTTACGATGTTACAAAAAATGCATTCCATAGTATTTAAAAATAACTTTTAAAGATGTCTTTGGCAAAAACATTATTTTGCCACATTTTAAATTTTTTACAATATTAACTTATAAAATTTTTAATTAACCTAATTAATCTAATTGACCTAAATAATATTCAAAGAACAAATTACAATTTAATTAGATTTGATTATTATTACTCCGGCAATAAAAAGGTTATATTCAGTCTATTTATAATTTGGTTTTCGGATTTTGATTTTTTATTGAACTCACTCTAATCTCTCTTAAAAAGAGAGAAGAACATGGAAAAATCCGAAAACCAAATATGAATTATATTATAACTTCTCCACATATTAAATGCACAGTATATAATTGCCGGGTTAATAGGGGCTTATTACAAAATTAAATTACATTTTCTCTAAATATTTCTGTCTTCTCTTTTAAATCTTACATTTTGGATTTTATCAAATTTGTCATTTTTTAAGTCAATCCGACTAAGGTCTGGATTAGAAATCAGATCGATTATCCTGACCTAATTAATGCAGTTTTGTCATTACAAATTTCTAAGATACTTCCCATTATTAGCAAATACACCGAACATCCCACCTGAGTGTAGGAATATTACTTTCTTTCCCTTTCCTTTAGTAAGAGAATTATCATAATAAGCGTTGAATGCTTTGCCCGTATATGCCGGGTCGAGTATTATTCCCGTTGAGCGTGCAAAGTCATTTATCAGCTTAACTTTTTTGTCCGTTATATTTTTATAACCCTCGGTTGAATAACCGTCGATTATTTCAAGGTTCGATTCATTCATTTTCACATTCAACTTGTAACCGGCAATACATCCTTCTGCGAGAAGCATTATTTTTCTTTTTAATTCCTCTTTTGTGTAAAGAACATTCACTGCAAGTATTTTAAGATTAATTTTATTGATTGCCGCACCCACTAACATTCCTGCTGCAGTACCGCCTGTTCCGGCTGCACATAAAATCCCGTCTATCTTTTTCAAATCGATCTGTTTTTTCAGCTCATCGATAAAAGAAACATAACCCCAAATTCCCAGTGTAGTTGATCCTCCTTCGGGAATTACATAAACATTTTTATTCTGCTTCTTTAATTTTTCATGTTCTTCCGTCATTATTCCGTTTACGTTCAGATAATTTTTTTTATTAAGGAAGGATATTTCAGCGCCGTAAATTTTATCAAGTAACAAATTCCCTTGAGCGATGTTCGAATCATTTCCCCAAAGGAAGAGTCTCGTTTTAATTCCCAATCGTGCTGCAGCCGATGCCGTAGCTCTGCAATGATTAGATTGCGTTCCTCCGCATGTAAAGATTACATCGGTTTTACTACGCTTTGCCTGGTAAAGAAGATATTCCAGCTTACGGATCTTATTGCCGGAAAATTCTAGTCCAGTGTAATCATCCCTTTTGATAAAAAACTTTTTCCCCTTGTAAGCTAATTCTTCAAGCGGCGTAGGCAGATTTGCAAGATTTATCTTTTTCGGAAGATTCATTTTCGTTCTTTCTTCTTTATTAACCAGTTATAATAAGCTCTCGCACGGTTTAAATCTTCGGGTGTATCTACTCCTATGCTTTCCAGTTCGGTAACAACTATTTTAATTTTAAACCCGTTCTCCAGCATACGTAATTGTTCTAACTTTTCTGTTTTCTCAAGATCGGTTTGCTTTAGCCGGGTAAATTCCAGCAGCCAATTTTTCCTGAAGACGTAAAGCCCGATATGCTTATACATTTCCGTACGATTTATTGCATCTTTACCGGAAGCTGCACCTCTTACAAACGGAATCGGCGAACGTGAAAAATACATCGCAAAGTTATTGTAATCGAAAACCACTTTTACAACATCTGGTGAATTCAATTCTTTAACTCTCTCGATTTTTTTCGCAAGAGTAGAAACATTAACATTTCTATCGAACAATAGCGGCTCTATCGCCTGATCGATCATTGAACCGCTTATAAAAGGTTCGTCGCCCTGAATGTTAACGATAATTGCAGCTTCTTCTAAACCTTTTGCAACAAAAGCAATTCTGTCGGAACCAGTCTCAAGATTTTTCGGGGTTTCTACCACTTCGGCACCAAAATCACGTGCAACCTGTGCAACTTTTTTGTCATCGACGGCAAGAATTACCTTGTTCAATAATTTTGATTTACCTGCACTCTCGTAAGTATGCTGAATGAGTGGTTTCCCACCGATATCTGCAAGCGGCTTACCCATCAATCTTGTAGATGCAAAGCGTGCGGGGATTATTCCGACAATCATAGTTTGTAGCTATTAGTAGTATTAATTTATGTCAAATTGAATATAAGTTACGATTCTCAAATAAGAAAAAACTTTTGCAACTCAATTTTAATAAAACTTTTTGATAATTCATTGAAGGGGTGCTTTTTTAAGTGCTTGTAGAGCGAGCTTTAACTCGCCATTTATCATAAAAATTGCGACTTAAAAGTCGCACTACAAAGTAAATGCAAACTTTTCACACAAGCTCTAAAACTGACGGAAATTGATGAGCAAAATAAAATAAAGTGTTTTCTTATTCTTACTTCAATAACATAAGCTTTTTAACAGCAGTAAATTTACCGGCAGTAAGTCTGTAAATATATACACCGCTTGGATGGTTACTACCGTTAAATTCTACGGTGTAGTAACCGGCAGGTTTGTTCCCGTTAACTAACACAGCTACTTCCTTTCCAAGCATATCGTAAACTTTTAGTGTTACATAACTCGCTTGCTTTATTGAATAATCTATGCTTGTAGTTGGGTTAAAAGGATTTGGATAATTTTGCCCCAATGAATATGATACGGGTTTTATTTGCTTTTTACTATCTGCACCAATCTTTGAGGGTGGATTTCCCTGAATAGGTGCTAATACAGAATCCGAAGGAACAGACTCTTTTGAATCATTATCTACTGCTGTTACCCGGTAATAAATGTTTTCCTGGTTGATACATTTCAAAGGATAAGAGGTACAATAATCTTCTGTTACGTCCTCATAATAATTATTAACTGTTTGTGCTAAATATTGCCAACCCGTTTCGTAATTAACATATTTATAAACTTTATAGTTAGATAAATCAGGTTCTGTATTTGCATCCCAGGTTAAATAAGGATGATTGTTTTGGCTTGGCTCTACGTTTACATTTCTAGGTTTTGCCGGGGCACCAGTAGCAACGTTTACGGCATTCGCAGCATCTATTCTACCATAACCTAAATATTGGTTCCATCCGTTAGAATCATAAGGATGATTGCCTATTGGATCGGTAGTTCGCTTGATTATATCATAAACTTGTACGGGTGTTAGAGTGCTATTTACTGATAACATTAATCCTACTAAAGCACTAACAAAAGGAGCTGAAAT
>BDSV01000041.1 GCA_002898075.1 bacterium BMS3Abin03 | reverse complement strand
CACTCGAGCAAAACTACCCGAACCCCTTCAATCCATCAACAACAATCAGGTATCAACTTCCACAGGATGGTTTAGTGACACTAAAAATTTACGATATTTTAGGCAGGGAAGTAACAACATTAGTAAATGAAGAAAAGACAAAAGGCAGGTACGAAGTATACTTCAACGCAACTAATTTTGCAAGCGGTGTTTACCTGTATAGGATTAAGGTTAATGATTACGTTGCTGTTAAGAAGATGTTAATGCTAAAGTAATCAGAAGTCAGAAGAAAGTAGTCAGGAGACAGAATTAAGTAGAAAGGCGGTCTTTGTACCGCCTTTTTTATTCATAATCTAAACATATAAATACAATTGCAATTCATAGAAACGGAGTAATTTTATATCAATTGCCGTTCGATTTATCGAACGGATAAAGAAAGCTCTACAAATACATTCAGGGCTTTAGCCCAATCTCAAGAAATGCGGCTAAAGCCGTTATTCTGGTTTGATGTTATCAAAATCCGTCAGTTGAAACTGACGGCAATTGATGAACTGGAAATAGCTTATGCGTAAGCCTTTTCAATTAAGTGCTTACTGTCAAATCACAAGTCTTAAGAATAGAAATCTCAAACTTGCCTGCCGTAGGTATGGCAAATCTCAATATTAAAATTACAAACGAAACTAATAGAAAGAGTGAACAAGCTTTATGCTATTTCCTCAAATCTCCTTAATTTTGTTTATCAAATATTCTCATCAACAATAAAATGACAGGCAGTAAAATGAAACGGCTACAAATTATATTTGCATTAATATTTATTTATTCAATTTTAATTCCTTCCTTCTCGCAGACAATCGAGAGAAAAGACATTCCTGAAAAATACAAATGGAATCTTGCAGATATTTATAAAAATATCGACGAGTGGAAAGCCCACAAAGAAAAGCTTATGAAAGACATAGAAAAATTTTCTTCGTTCAAAGGAAAATTAGCCGAGAACCCGGAAATTTTTTATAATGCACTCAAGAGTTACTTCGATATTTTAAAGGGTTACTACAAGCTTTCTTCGTACGCAAGTATGCTCAGCGACGAAGACCTCGGCAACACCGACAACCAGGCATTCAGGCAGGAGGCAGATAACCTCGGTACAAAATTCGACGAGAGTTCTTCATTCCTGAATCCAGAAATTCTTAAGATTGCCCCGGCTAAGATCAAACAGTTTTTCGATGAGAAGAAAGAGCTTGCAGAATTCAAAATGTTCGTCGATGATATTCAAAGGATGAGGGCACACACGCTTTCGGAAAGCGGGGAGAAAATACTCGCAAGCTTCGGGCTTATCGTCGGCTCGCCTGCAGATGTTTATAACATCTTTAACAATTCCGAAAGACCATTCCCGAAGGTAACTCTTTCTACGGGAGAGGAAGTAGAGCTAACGTCATCGAATTATGTTAAGTACCGCACAACTCCAGTTAGAGAAGACAGGGCAAAGATTTTTGAAGCGATGTTCGGCAGTTACGGCGATTTTAAAAATATGATCGGGGCAAACTATTTGGGCAAAGTGAAAACCGATTATGTTTATGCTAAAGACAGAAAATATAAAAGTGCCCTGGAGCGCTCACTCGATAGGGTTAACGTACCTGTCTCGGTTTATGAAAATCTTATTACGCAAATTCATAACAGTCTTCCAACTCTTTACAGATTCCTTGATTTGAAAAAAAGAATGCTCGGTGTTGATACACTCCACTATTACGATCTTTACACACCGATAGTAAAAAAAGTCGAAATGAATTTTACGGTTGAAGAAGGACAAAAAGTAATACTCGATGCACTGAAACCGTTAGGAAAAGATTATCTGAACACCGTACAGAAAGCTTTTAAAGACAGGTGGATCGATTATATGCCGAACTCCGGAAAACGCAGCGGCGCTTACTCGAACGGGGCAACTTACGATGAGCATCCGTTCATTTTAATGAGCTGGACAGATGATTATGAATCGGTTTCGACACTCGCGCATGAAATGGGACACACAATGCACAGTTATTATTCAAATACAAACCAGCCGTTTGCAACTTCCGACTACCCGATATTCGTTGCCGAGATTGCTTCCACGACAAATGAAACCCTGCTTAATAATTATATGGTTAAGCAAGCCAAAACCGACGAAGAGAAACTTTACCTGCTCGGCAGCTACCTCGAACTACTCCGCACAACAATTTTCAGGCAGACACAGTTTGCGGAGTTCGAGTGGGAGATACATAAATTAGTTGAAAAAGGTAAACCCGTAACCGGCGAACAGATGAGTAAAATATATTACGACCTGGTTAAAAAATATTACGGCAGCGACGAGGGGCATTGTGTAGCCGACCCTTACATTGCTTATGAATGGGAATACATTCCTCATTTTGTTAATTATACTTATTATGTCTATCAGTATTCCACTTCAATTATTTACGGTACGGCATTCGCCGATAAGATATTAAATGGCGGGCAACCGGCGGTAGATAAATACTTTAATATTCTTAAAGGCGGAAATTCAGACTATCCGTTAAACCTGATTAAAAAAGCGGGCATCGATCCGCTTTCATCCGAAGCATTCGACTTAACAATGAAAAAGATGAACGGGGTGATGGATCAGATTGAAGAAATATTAAGCAGGATGAATAAGTAAGTAATAAACAATGGGGCTGTGACGATTATACCGTTACAGCCCCCGATGATCATTCCTCGAACAACTTAAACCTTACCCTCGGCACATTATTATTATAACTTGTTGAAATTATTTTAAACCTTCCGACATCTTTTTAAGAGATGAATTTTCCCGGAGGAATATTTGTGCCGAGGGTAAGTTACCAATATTCATATAATCTCGATACAGTGGGGCAGGACAGTGTCCTGCCCACTAACGACAACAAAAACTTAAAGACGACACATCCTCAGAAATTTTCATACAGTCGGTGTAACCTTTCTACTATTATAGTACTGCTGTCCATATTTATTTTTTGGTTGAATAATAATTTATCATTTAACGTTACGTTAAACCAAATGTTTTACTAAATCTACAAACTCAACCCCCTGTCCCCCTTCTCTTCGAAAGAGAAGGGGGAATTTAAGGGAGATGAGTTTCTCATATAGACATAGTGATTATTAATACTTGCAATCCATTTTATTTTTCTTCCTCTTAATCAATAAACAATTTATTTTGGACAGATTCACGTTACAGCAATCATTTGGCTTTCTTTTTAAGAATAATTTCTTATATAGTTGTAATCAATAATTGAATTCTTAAAATAATATTTTAATGAGGTGAATTGAAGTGAGGGATTCGAAATCGAAAATTTACTTTTTTTTCATGGGGGTTATAGCAACAATCGGAATTACTATAATTTCTGCGAGCATATTTTTCAGCGAGGATAATCCTGCAAACGTAATTACAAATCCGGGCGAACAATTCCCGCAGGGATACAGGATAGTCTCTCCCGAAATACCCGATTACATAGAATTTGCAGGTGAAAGAGTTCCGCTTGAAAACTTCGACGTAAAAGAAAGAATAGACCGCGAGTTTATCGTCAATACATACTTTCATTCCGCCACAATACTCGCATTTAAAAGAGCAAACCGCTGGTTCCCCGTAATCGAACCGATATTAAAAAAGAATAATATTCCCGACGATTTTAAATACCTTTGCATAGCGGAGAGCAACCTCGAAAATGTTGTGTCGCCGGCAGGTGCAACGGGTTTCTGGCAGTTTATGAAAGATGCAGGTAAAAAATACGGTTTGGAAATTAATAGCCAGATAGACGAAAGATACAACGTTGAAAAATCAACCGAAGCAGCTTGCAAATATTTAAAAGACGCTTACAAAAAGTTCGGGAGCTGGATGACGGCTGCAGGTTCATTTAATATGGGTGTGAACGGAATGGAAAAACAAATCGGTAGGCAGAAGGCGAATCATTATTATAACCTGGTTCTTAACTCAGAAACAGCAAGATATGTTTCAAGAATAATTGCACTGAAAGAAATATTTAAAGACCCTGCAAAATACGGTTTTGATATTAAGGAAGATGATTTATATCCGCCGTTTAAATATAACGAAGTAGTCCTCGATAGTTCTGTTTCCGATTTCGCCGATTATGCCGCATATTATGGAATAAATTATAAAACACTAAAGCTGTACAATCCCTGGCTGCGCGATAATTATTTAAGCAACAGAAACAGGGAAGCTTATAAAATTAAATTTCCTGAAAAGGGAAGTATTGAATTAATTAATTAACAATTGTTCGGGGTAAGCAGGATGCTAATATTTTTTAAACAGTGAGCAGGTCTCCTTCTTGTAATGACAAAAAAATGATTTAACTTACCGGATAAATTTTAACAATTTTTTTATACTAAATTCATCTGGAGATTATGGCAAAAAAGAAAAGTAAACGTCCTTCATGGGATGAATACTTTTTAAAATTAGCAATGCTCGCATCCGAGCGGGCTACCTGCCCGAGGATGCATGTGGGCTGCGTTCTTGTGAAAGATAAATTCGTACTGGCAACAGGATACAACGGTTCACTGCCCGGACAACCTCATTGCGATGAGGTGGGCTGTTTAATCGTCGATAATCATTGCGTGAGAACTAATCACGCTGAAATAAATGCGCTTGTTCAGGCAACTACTCATGGGATAAATGTTAGAGAAACAACCGCGTACATAACTAATATGTCGTGTACATCCTGTGCTAAAGCATTAATAGCTGCAGGTATAAAACGGGTTGTTGTTTTTTCCGATTATCATGATACGCTTGCAACTAAATTTTACACGGAGTCGGGTGTTAAAATAGATAAACTTTCTATGCCGGCTAAAACAATAAATTATGATTTGAAAAGTTATACGTCTGCAAAAAAGACAAGGAAATCAAAGTAGGCGGTTTGCCGATAAGATCACTTAAGAAAATCATTTATAAAACATTATTAAATTTTTGAAATCCAGAGCAGGTAAATATTTTCTGATATTGCTTGCCGTAATATTCTGGGGATCATCGTTTATTGCGGTAAAAATAGCTCTCAGGGAACTCGCTCCCACCACCATCGTTCTATTTCGATTGATAATTGCCGTTATTTTCCTTGCATCTATATCATTCTATACGAAACAAGACTTTTCATTAAACATTAAAAATCACGGGAGTATTTTCTTCCTTGCACTCATATCTGTTTTTCATCTCTGGATACAGGTTAAGGCACTCGAATTTACTACTGCATCAGCCAGCGGATGGATAGTCGGCACTGCCCCGATATTTATCGCACTGCTTGGGGCAATTTTTTTCAAAGAGAAGCTGACCATTTTTAAGGTAACCGGAATCCTTTTAGCAATGCTTGGCTTGATGCTGTTGATAACCAATGGAAATTTGCTGTCAATCAATCTTATAAAAAATAAAGGTGATTTGATGATGCTCTCGAGCGCCTTTATTTGGGGAGTTTATTCAATCGCTAATAAAAAGATCGCTCTTTCATATCCACCTTTGATGATGATATTTTATCTTTTTCTTATGATGGCAATAATGATTACGCCGTTCACAATTAACGGTGCTGCCCTGGAATCAATACAAAATCTTTCATTAAACGGATGGGCGGCGGTGCTGTTTCTCGGTTTACTATGTTCGGGTGCGGCTTATGTTATCTGGGCATCTGCTTTAAGAGATATGGACTCAGCCAAAGTTGGCGCTTTTCTTTACCTTGAACCTCTTTTTACTGTATTTGCCGCCTGGGCAATTCTTAACGAGCAGATAACATTACTTATGCTACTGAGCGGAATGATTATTTTGCTGGGTATTTACCTCGTTAACCGCGGGTAATTAAATCATACGACTATTCAACTAATTTTCTATCAAAAAAAAACGAGGACTTTGTTTTTAATAAGGAATAAAAACTTTCGCTTAATATCAGATTTTTATTGTGTTTTCCTTTATCTATTCTTACTTTGTAGATGTAACTCCCTTCTACCCGTTAGTCAACTAAATATTAACAAACCGGAGGCATAAATGAATTCAAAAAAATTCTGGATAGCTTTTATTGTTGTATTTGTTGTTTTTGAGGCTACAAACTATTTAATTCACGGGGTTATTCTAAGTTCAACTTATGAATCAGAGGGAATTAAGAAGGTGTTCCGCACCGCAGAAGAGATGGATGCAAAAATGTGGATAATGTGGGTAACCGATATTGTCTGGGCATTCTTCTTTACTTTTATTTTTGTTAAAGGTTACGAAAACAAGGGAATAATGGAGGGGATTAAGTATGGAATTTATATGGGGATTTTCTTCTCGCTTGTAGTAGCTTATCGAAATTACACGGTGCTTCCAATACCATATTATCTTGCATTACAATGGTTTGTTTACGGACTAATTCAATGCATAATAGTAGGAATAACAGCAGCAGCCATTTATAAACCGAAAGAAGCAGAGAGCACAAGCGAAAGTTAGGTCGATTTTTTTCTTTCACACAAACGAGGGCTATCCATTTTAACGGATAGCCCTTTTTGTTTTACTCTACATAAACCGCTGTTCCGTAAACAAGTATTTCTGCGGCGCTTGCCATTATATAGCTTGTAGAAAACCGGCAATCTATAACGGCATTTGCACCGAGCGCTTTTGCCTCTTCGGTCATTCTGTCAATAGCTTGCTCGCGTGATTCAGCCATTAGTTTTGTGTACTCCTGAATTTCACCACCGAGAATATTTTTAAAGAGCGCTATAATATCCCGCCCAATATTCCGTGCTCTTATCGTATTGCCGCGAACAATTCCAAAAGTTTTTGTTATTTCTTTTCCCACAATAGAAGATGAAGTAATTATAATCATCTTTGTACCTCCTTGTATTTATCTCTTTTTGTTATAAAAAATTTTTCTCTGATAAGTGAAAAAAGCAAAACTAATATACCGAAGATTAATATTCCGATTCCGATTTTAACCAGCGGCGGAGTTTGTGTATCCTTTATAAACGAATTCACAGCTTCGATGCTGGCGTAAGCGAAAAATATAATCGCACCGATAGATATTAAAATCCACGCAATGCCCCGCTCAATCCGGTTATAAACTCCCATCCAATAACCGTCCCATACTTCACGTGACGGATTTTTAAGTTTCATTTTTGTTAACACCTCCTTAACCCTCTTCTGTTCTTCAAATTCTTCCTTTAGTTTAGGATTATCATTTAACAATGTTTCCAATTCGGATTTCTCCTTATCCGATAATTCTTTCGCAAAGTATTTTTCAATCAAAACAATAAATCTTTCGTTCATATCATCATCCTTTTTAATTTCCCTGCGAGTTTTTTCCTCGCATAATATAATCTTGACATAACAGTACCGGCAGGGATATTAAGCATATCCGCTATTTCATTATAGCTGTAATCCTCAAATTCCCTCAGAACAATTATTTCTCTTTCCTCAAATTCCAGCTCGCTCAGGGCTTCCTGAATAAGTTCCGTCAGTTCATTCTTTTCAACGGTTTCCTGCGGGTTTTCATTTTCCAATTCGTCGTTACGGTATTCAAGAATCGGTTCTTCTTTCCTTCTCTTTTTATCTCTAATAAAATTCAGGCAGAGGTTTTTTAATATTTTATAATACCATGAAAAGAAATTTCTTCGTTCATCAAATTTATCATAATTCTTGTAGGCACGGATAAATGCTTCTTGTGATAAATCCATAGCAGCATCGTGCGAGCCAAGTAACCCGAGCGCCGAGTAGTATGCTCTACGCATATTTTTTGCTACCAGCATTTCGAATTCCTTCTTTTCTATTTTAGAGAACGACCGGTTTTCTGTGGTTTCTGAGCTCATTTCATTAATTATACACTCAAGTTGAATTTTTATTCATCAAATATTAAAATTATTTTTTTAATTATTATGATATATTTAACAATTAAAGATAATCCTTAGATATCACATCTGTCCAAAATAAAGGAACTCTCTCTAATAACTCTCTTGAAAAGAGAGAGACTTATTGTCAATAAAACGTTTTATTGATTATGTTATACAGAATATTAATAAAAAGAACCATGCATTAATAATCCCTTCTCTTCTCAAGAGAAGGGTAGGGTTGAGTTCCAATGCTATAAAAAATTATTCAAGAAATATTAAATATCGAAATAAAAACACATTATAAAATTTAATTTAGACAGCAGTGTTAGATATATTGTTTTTATTCACATTTAATCACAGAATTTTCTTATAAAGCCAGAAAAAAAATCCAATAATAAATTAAAACCCCAAACATGATAATAGATTCAAACAGTAAGCGACCCAATCTCGAATATCCCTGCAAATGGAGCTACAAAGTTATCGGCAGCGATGTGGAGAAGCTTATCTCGGCAATTGAAGAATGCGCCGGCAACCTCGATTATGAAATTACACCGTCGAACATAAGCAGGAATGGAAAATATTACAGTCTCAATTTTACGGTTATTGTAACATCGGAAGCTGCACGAGACCTGACGTACGAAAAGCTTAGAAGCCATAAAAACATCCGGCTTGTTTTGTAATTTTTTTCTTTCATTAAATCATATTTTTTTATATTTACTTATCAGAAATCTTCCGATTAATTAGGAGTGGATTTAAACTGTACAATAGCGTCTCCGGTAATTTTAAATTGCTGGAAACATCATTTGGGTTTCATACAAAACCAGATAATAAATGGGAGGCAAGAATGTCAGACACCGGAAAGTTTAAAGAAAATATTATTAGTAATCGGGGAATCCCAGATGGATATTTATCTCGGTAAACTTTCACCTCAATCTATTGCTGCCGAAATTATTCATAAACTAAAGCAATCCGGATCGGATTCTATTTCAACATTCAAATCCTGGCTGTATGATACCGGCAAGGATTACAGGTTGCTAACCGTTTCCGATAAGTCTGTATGGACTATACGGTTAAGCAATAACAGTAAACGATACGTTCACATTCATCCCGGCAGGTATTCACCCCACACAGTTCGGGTTAAAGCATTAACACTTAAAACGGCTATTGTTTCAGCTATTTTATCTACAAAAGAAAAATATTTCGAACTAACTTTTATAAATAATATTAGAGTAAGCATACTAAACGCACCACCGTTGAAGTCAATAAACGCTTCATCCGGGTTGGGAAAGTTTTTATCAATAATAACAAAGGAGCGGGGGTAAGTAATGTACGACGTAATTATAATTGGAGGCGGGGTTGCGGGTTGCATCGCTGCATATTGCCTGGGAGTAGAAGGTGTAAAAGTATTAATCCTGGAAAAGGAACCTCTGCCACGATATAAAACCTGCGGCGGCGGAATTGTTCTTCGTGCCGCTATGCTTATACCATTTGAAATCGACCTGGTGATAGACAGAAAAATATATGCGGCTGATATATTCGATCACGATAATCATTTGCATTTTCATGTAGAAAGGTACAAACCCATTATCAACATGACTATGCGTGAAAATCTCGATTATTACCTTTTGGCTAAAGCGGTGGGCAACGATGCAAAATTTAAAGACAAAATACTTGTGACCGATCTGATAATTAAAGACAACGAAGTTGAAGTTATTACAAACAAGGATAAATATTTTGCAAAATATGTTATTTGCGCCGACGGTGCAACCGGCATATCAACAAAAGTTCTCGGCTTACGGAATAACTATATAAAAGTCCCGGCTATCGAACACGAAGTATTTGTACCGGAAGACCTGTTTAATAAGTTTAGCAATTCTGCCCGGTTCGATTTCGGTTTCCTGTCTCACGGTTACGGATGGGTCTTTCCAAAGAAGAAACATCTCTCCATCGGTCTGGGAAATATGTATGATGATAAAGCCAACCTGAATGATTACTTAAAAGCTTATCTGAAAAAATTGGAGATAACGGATATTATCAAAGTAGAAAAACATGGTTACTTCATTCCTATTCAGCCGAAGAAGAAAAAATTTACTTTCGGCAGAATCCTCCTCGCCGGGGATGCCGCCGGTCTTGCAGACCCTCTAACGGCAGAAGGAATAAGCTATGCAATTGAAACAGGAATACATGCAGCAGATTCTATTCTCGAAGGCAAAATGAATGTAGATGAGGTGGCCGATCGTTACAACAAAAAAATTAAAAAGTTAATCGGTGAACTTAAAAATTCAAGATTTCTTTCGTACTTTGTTTATTCGTTGCCTTCTATAAGAAAATTTGTTTTTAAGAAATACGGCAGGGGGCTTAGTGAACTGATGACCGATATATTTATGGGTGAATTAAGTTATTCGAAGCTTGTTAAGAACCCGCTTAATTATATAAGATTTATAAAGCCGCGTAACTTTATGAAGCAGCCGGTGAGCGAAGGATTTTAAAACCGGTTATAAAAATGGGCTGTCTTTTTTTATTACTAATTATTACTTGAATAAGAGAATATCTTTAATTACGAATAAATATGCCGTACAATATAAATTGAAGATTAATTAATAATACCTTAAGACAGCCCGCCTGTAGTTATTATGCTGCTTCCACTAAAAGTTCTTTTTCAATAGTTTCTTTTAATGTTTCTTTGGGCAGTGCGCCTACAGCCATTTTCGGCTGACCTTCCTTAGGAATAAACAGCAGCGAAGGAATACTTTTTATTCCAAACACAGCACCTAATTCCTGTTCTTCGTCTGTGTTTACTTTATAAAATTTTACTTTGCCATTGTATTCTTCCGATAGCTCATCTATTATGGGACCGACCATTTTACAGGGTCCGCACCAGGGCGCCCAGAAATCAATAACGGCAGGTAATTCACCTTCGTACTTCCATTCTTTGTTTTGTTCGTAATCGAAAACTTTCGAAAGGAAAGTTTCCTTGGTTAATTGTTCAGCCATTTACCGTTTTCCCTTTTTGTGATTAGATATTATACATTTCCAAAAACTCACCGTGATTTTTCCCTAACTTCTGCTGCCATAGATTTCATTTTTTCATTATCAATTATATTTGAAATAAGTGACGGGCGGAAAAACAAAAGTTCAACTGTTTTAGAAAGATCCGCACTGCATAATTGCTTTGCCGCTTATTTGCTCTTTTTAATTGTTGAAATTTTCAACGGCAAATATAAAGGGCAAAAACCCATAAAACTTGTTGCAAGAAATACTATTGCCAAAATGCCCAGAATAATTGCGGCTAAACCGCTTATCTGAACGGTAAAGTAGAGAATAGCAATTACAACTGCAATCAAAATTCTTATTCCCCTGTCGATAGCTCCCATGTTCTTTTTCATTATTCGTTTCCTTTGTTTATTAATGATTGAATACCCGATTTCCAATTTATAAATACAGCACCTATTACCACACCGTATGCTGTGCTTGCGTATGGATTACCCGTAATTGCGCAGCCATTGTGCTGCATCCGACATAAAAGTAGTATAAATAACCGCCGGTTGCACCGAGAACTATCGGGAAGACCATTTTAAAAATTTTCAAACTCATCTTAATCCTGCTATATTCCACTGAACCAGACCGCCCTTTAAGTTTGCAGCATTAAAACCATGTTTTTTCAATTTTGCTGCAGCGTTCAAACTCCTGTTTCCTGTCCGGCAATAACATACAATCTCTTGCTCTTTAAACTTTTCTAACTCGCCCTCCCTCGCTTTTAGTTGTAATAAAGGAATGTGTATTGATCCCTTTATAAATTGAGCATCCCTTTCATTCTTGGTTCTTACGTCGAGAAGAACAATATCCCTGTCGTTTTTTAATTTATCGAACAATTCAACAGGTGTGTAGTGTTTAATAGTTCGAACAAGAATTATCTTTTTTACAACCTGATAAAGAACAATCGCAATTATTACATCTAAAACTATTTGAGCTGCCGACATAAATCTAATTAAAATATTATTTTGTGTTTGTCTTACATTTGATACAAAAAAATAGAAATGGTTTCAATAAAAAGAGGCTGCCTCAAAAGTAATTTTTACAAGATTATCATTCCTCCCGGTTCATCGGGGAAAGCGGAAATGAGAAGATTGCAATACTTTTAAGGCAGCCTCGATAATTATACTTAGCGTGTGGCATGCTTCAGCTTTTTGAGAAATATGCGAACAAGCAAAGCCGCAAATAACGATGTAATAACAAGCAGCAAGAAAAATTGCCACAACTCCCAGTTCTGATAAAATCTGCCGACAAATCCCGACAGGTAATTACCTACGGCGGTTGCGCCAAACCAGCCGCCCATCATTAGCCCCTTCATCTTAGGCGGTGCAACTTTTGACACGAACGATAATCCCATCGGGCTTAAGTGAAGCTCCGCAAGCGTAATAATAAAATATGTTGATATCAGCCAGTAGGGCGATACGGTAATTGCCGAAGATTCGCCTCCAAGCGTATGAACAGCAGTTAATCCCTGGGATGCAACTACCATTATAAGGTATGCAATTGCGGTGATAACCATACCCAGCCCTATTTTTGCCGGAGATGATGGTTCCTTTCCCCTTTTATTCAGGAATGCAAACCATCCGACTATAATAGGGGTTAGTAAAACGATAAACATCGGATTGAAAGATTGAAATTGTTCGGGCGCAATTTCGTTTTGAGCACCGAGTGTATCCAATTTTATGATTATCATTATTACTCCCGCAAGCGCAAACAGTGCGCCTATTCCTTTCGTCTTAGCTTTATCTGATAGCAAAACTGTTCCCCCGCCTAACAGGATAAACAAAATTGCATGTAAACCAATTATATCAAAAAGCAGGTATGTAAACTTACCTACTATCTTATCCGTATAATCTCTTGCAAATAAAGAAAACGCAGCGCCGTTTTGATGAAAAGCCATCCAGAAGAAAATTACTATTGCAAAGATTGTAAGCAGCGCAACTATTCTTTCTTTTTCCTGTGCTTTTGTTAAAGTGAGGTCTTTTGTTTCATTATGGCTATCTTTTGATTGATAATCTGCATCGGCGTAGATTTTTCTGAAAAGAGTAAAAATCAACAGCGAAACAACCATTCCAACCGCTGCAACTGCAAATCCGGCATTATAGCCCTGTGCCATTGTTACCCCGAAGTGTTCCATAAAAAATCTTCTTATTCCTGCGGCAGCCATCGGCGCATAAAACGCACCTATATTTATTCCCATATAAAATATGTTGTATCCGGCATCTTTTAAGGAAATCTGTGCATGACCGTAAAGATTGCCCACTAAAACAGATATGTTTGCTTTGAACAACCCGTTACCGATACACACAATAGTTAGTGCAAAGTACAGCATTCCGGGCGAATCGGTAGGCACAGCCATTAAGCCGTAACCGATAATCATTGTAATAGCACCAAGCGTAATTGTTTTGCCGTAACCCAAAAGATTATCGGCAATCCAGCCCCCGGCTATGGGTGTAAAATAAACACCGGCAAGAAAAATTCCGTAAACATTGGTTGCGGTAGCCGCATCCCAGTGGAAATTTTCCTGCATATAATAAACGAAAATGGCAAGCATTGTATAAAAACCAAACCGCTCCCACATTTCGGTAAAGAAAAGAACGTACAAGCCCTTTGGATGACCTTTAAACATTAAACCTCCTGACAGATTTTTTGTGAAATAATAATTTTAGATGAGCAGTGAATGTTAAAAATACTTAAGAAGATACCGTAAAAAGTGTTGATATTACATTTTATCATTAATCGAATTTCTGTATAATTTAGAGATGAATTTATCTAAAAATTAAATTAAGAAGTTTTTGCAATAATAACCAATACTATCGGCTTATGATAAACAGGAGAAATTTTATTATATCAAGAGATCGTGGATTCTTCTCGGCACACTTGTGGAAATTCAGGTTAAAGATACAAACAAAGAAAAAGCCGGATTAGCGATTGAAAAAGCTTTTGCGGAAATAAAAACAATTGGGAATGACTGGGTAATTGGAATTCAGCATCCGGGAATGCCGGATCGGATAATAGAAAAAGTAAATCCCGGAGAAATGTCGGTCGCAACTTCCGGCAATTACGAAAAATATTTTATGCTGAACGGAAAACGTTATCATCATATCCTTGATCTACACACAGGTTATCCTGCCGAAACACTAATTAGCGTTACGGTTATAAGTAAAGATTGCGCAACGGCAGATGCACTTGCGACTGCAGTATTTGTTCTCGGTCCCGCAGCCGGTAAAAAGCTTATCGAACAATTGCCGAACACAGAAGCGATGATAATTGATAAACAGATGAACAAAATTTATTCGTCGGGATTTAATAAATTCATTTCCCGTGAAAGATGACATTTTTTGGAAAGATGTTATCTTTTCCATCGAAATCTCTTGCTATTGATATTCTCCTTTTATACTTTTCGTGCAATGAATTTTAGCTTTAGAACATATTATTATTTTTACCGCGCGGTTATATCCCATCGGAACGGTAATATTATGTTCTAATTGAAATAAAAAGATTTTAATATTAAGCCCGGTTCCGAATTTGAGCCGGGCTTCTTTTTTTTAAACTAAACAGAAAAAAACATGGCAATTTTAGAAGCAAACAGGTTAGCAGGAGTTGGGGAATATTATTTTTCGAAAAAGCTTAAAGAGATAAGCGAAATGGAAAAACGCGGTGCGAACGTTATCAACCTGGGCATCGGAAATCCCGATCTTCCACCTTCACAAAACACAATAAGGACACTTGCAACTTCCGCAAATAATCCTGCAAATCACGGTTATCAGAGTTACAGATCATCGCCCGAACTCCGGCAGGCGATTTCTGAATTTTACAATAGAACTTATACTGTCGATTTGAACTCCGAAACAGAAGTGCTGCCGCTCATCGGTTCGAAAGAAGGAATAATGCACATTTCAATGGCGTTCCTGAACCCTGGTGATGAAGTGCTTGTTCCAAATCCCGGTTATCCTGTTTACTCTTCCGTAGGTAAAATTTTGGGCGCTGTAGTAAAGTATTATGATCTGAAAGAAGAGAATAACTGGCAGATTAATATTACGGAACTGAAGAGTGAAGACTTATCCGGGGTAAAAATTATGTGGATAAATTATCCGAATATGCCAACGGGTGCGCTCCCGACCGATGGGTTGTTTAAGGAGTTAGTCGATCTTGCAAAGGAAAATAATTTTCTTCTATGTAACGACAATCCGTACAGCTTGATTTTAAATGAGAATCCCGAAAGTCTTTTATCTGTCGATGGAGCAAAAGAAGTTTCGCTGGAACTAAACTCTCTCAGCAAATCCCATAATATGGCAGGATGGCGTCTCGGCTGGGTTTCGGGCAACAGTAATTTTGTTGAATCCGTTTTAAAAGTAAAAAGCAATTTTGATTCGGGAATTTTTCTGCCAATTCAGCATGCTGCGGTTGAAGCATTAAAGAACCCATCAAAATGGCATAGCGAACGCAACAAAATACTAAGTGCGAGAAGAGAATCGGTTTTTGAATTATTAGATTTGCTCGATTGCACTTACGGCAAAAATCAGGCGGGAATGTTCGTATGGGCAAAACTACCCCGTGATGTTATAAGCTCAGAGCAGTTTGTAGATAAACTTCTTAACAAAGCAAATGTTTTCATCACACCGGGTTTCATATTCGGCTCGAACGGTGAGCGGTATGTTAGAGTATCGCTATGCAGCAACAGGCAAAAAATAAACGAAGCAATTCAGCGTGTTAAAACCAAACTATAAATGAAAGAAGAAGCAGTATGATAGTTGCAATAATAGGATTAGGATTGATCGGCGGATCTTTTGCAATAAGCATAAGAAAACGAGGTTTAGCTGGTAGGATAATAGGCGTTGATAGAGATGAAAAAAATGCGGAAACCGCTCTTAACATCGGGTTGGTTGATGATATCTTCGATCTGTATGATGCAGTTACGGCGGCAGACCTTGTTATAGTTGCTGTCCCTGTCGATCAGACGAAAGTGATTCTGACGGGGGTCCTGGATAGAATTAGCAACATGGCAACTGTTATGGATACCGGATCGACCAAGCAGGGCATTTGCGCTTCGGTTTCCGATCATAACAAAAGGAAAAGATTTGTTGCCACTCACCCGATTGCGGGCACGGAAAACTTCGGACCGCTTGCAGCGATTTCTAACTTGTATAATGGAAAATTATCCATTATCTGCGATCGTGAAAAAAGTGCCGACGATGCCCTCGAAATCGTTCAGCAGCTTTATAAATCTATCGGAATGAATATCGTTTATATGAACCCGGAAGAACACGATTTACATTCTGCTTATGTATCGCACCTTTCTCACATCAGCTCTTTTATGCTTGGTTTAACGGTTCTTGAAATTGAAAAGAATGAAAAGACAATTTTTGAACTTGCAGGAAGCGGTTTTGCTTCCACGGTTAGGTTGGCTAAAAGCTCGCCCGAAATGTGGACCCCGATTTTTGAACAGAACTCACATTACTTATTGAATGCGCTCGATACATATATAGATAAACTTAAAATATTCAGAGAAGCTATTGAAAAAAAAGATACTGTTAAGCTCACTTCTTTAATGAGGCAAGCTAATGATATACGCAGAATACTTGACGGTAAAAAACTATCGGAAGAAAAATTAATAACTAACAGGGACTGAAAATGCTACAGCTTGAAATAACCCCGGTTGAGCAATGGCTTGGAACCAATGATAAACCAATTATTATCAGCGGACCATGCAGTGCAGAAAGTGAAGTTCAACTGATCAACACGGCAAAAGAACTTGCTGCTCTTAACAAAATACATCTATTCCGTGCAGGAATTTGGAAACCGAGGACAAGACCTAATTCATTTAACGGTGTAGGTGAAAAAGGACTCGGTTGGCTGAGAACCGTTAAAGAGGAAACCGGTTTGCTTGTTACTACAGAGGTAGCAAATCGAAAACATGTTGAACTCTGTTTAAAATATGGAATAGATATTTTATGGATTGGTGCAAGGACATCGGCTAATCCTTTTTCAGTTCAGGAAATTGCTGATGTCTTACGCGGAACGGATATACCGGTTTTAGTAAAAAATCCCGTTAACCCCGATTTTCAATTATGGTTAGGTGCACTGGAAAGAATCAACAATGCGGGTATTACAAAACTTGCCGCAATTCACAGGGGATTTTCATCGTTTGAGCCAACGCCTTTTCGGAACAGCCCTATGTGGGAACTGCCGATAGAATTGAAAACCAAATGCCAGTCATTACCTGTTTTTTGCGATCCGAGCCATATTGCCGGAAGCAGGGATTTAATACAGATGATCTCACAAAAGGCAATCGATCTCGATATGAACGGATTGATGATTGAAAGCCATATTAACCCTCAGAAAGCATTGAGCGATTCGAAGCAGCAGTTAACTCCTTCATCGCTTAATAGGATTTTAAATAGTTTAATCATCAGGAAAGCCGATTCCAACAATAAAGAGTTTACCGATAAGCTCGAGCTGTTGAGAAATATGATAGATAATATCGACGAAGAGGTGATTCAGAAATTATCTGCAAGAATGGAAATCGCAGAAAAAATCGGCGAATATAAAAAGCAAAACCATGTTACGATTCTTCAAATAAACAGGTGGGATAAAATCATTAACCAAAGAATTAATATGGGAGCGGCAATGGGATTGAGCAAAGAATTCCTCGGCGATTTTCTCCGCCTGATCCACAAAGAATCCATAAGAAAACAAACCGAAATTATGAATGCAATTACGGAAAAAGCGGGATGATTGTTTTTAAACAATTTCCGCCGCCTGCCCTGATTCATCGTGAAAAGTGATAATCCGTTCCGCCCCAAATAATGAGATTCCCAATCAAGTTGGGAATGATACTTACCCCTTTTCCCCGGGGGATTCCACCGGTAAACTCAGGATATGATTTACGTACAGATGATATTATTGTTTCGGTTAACCGGCTGGCTTGGGTTTAATTACCCTAATGTTCGTAACTCTGAGTATTCCGAAGAATAAAACGAAAGCGCCTATCCATTGTATGGCGTCGAGGATATGATGGCGGAGAACGTATTCTAAAATAATTGCTGTTAACGGAAAAGCAAGCTCGCAGATTGACGCAACGGAAGCAGAGATTTTCTTTAATCCGAAATAATACAGGAAGATTGCCGGTCCGCCAGTAATAAATGCGATAAGTAAAAAGATAATTATCTGATCTGTAGAAATATCCGATATGCTATTTATTGTTCTGAAACTTATAACAATAACCGACATAATTACAGCGGAAAAAGCAAACCGGAGGTAAGTTCCCATCTCAAAAGTTACGTTCTTCAAAGCTCTTTTGCTAAGCACGGTCGATGAGCTAAAACTTATTGCGGCAAGCAGAGAAAACAAAGCCGCCTGTGTTGTTTCATCGCCGGCATTGAGGTTTGGTAAGTTTATTCCGAACGTCATAAAATAAGCGCCGGCAATTGCCAATCCGCCCCAATAGAAAAATTGTGTGGGGAGTTTTTCCTTTAAGAAAACTGCCGCAAGCGAAATTGCAAACAACGGCTGCAGTTTTTGTATGAGCACAACGATAGAAAGATTAACATGATTTACGTAAAAAAACGCTTTCGTAATTGCCATCGTACCGATTGCTTCACCTAAAAGAGCCACCGCAAAAAATACAAGCCAATCCTTCCACTCCAAAATCTTTAACTGATGAAAATTCTTCGCCATAAAAGGAGTAAGCAGCAGTGCGATGAGAGTTGTTGCAATAAATACAACCAACGTTACAGGCAAATTATACAATGACGGACGCAGAACAATACCGTCAACAGCCCAAAGACTTGCAGCAAAAATAACGTAAAACGGTGCGATTCTTTTCATATACAAATAATCAGTTAAAAGAAATATTTACAACCAATAATAGAATTCGAAAGGCAAATATAACACTACTTGGCGATAAAAAGATAAACCAACAATTAACCTAATTACTCTAATTTCTAATCAACACACCGAAGTATAAATGAAGCCAGATCGAACTAATGAAATGATTTGACTTATTTGAAATTAGGTTAATTAGTGCAATTAGAAATTACCCCGGGTTTCTTTGAAACCGAAGTAAAAAATATTAATTTTGCACCGCACCCTTAGCTCAGTTTGGCAGAGCATCTGACTCTTAATCAGCAGGTCGCCGGTTCGAACCCGGCAGGGTGTACGAAAAAGCCCGATAACTAAATGTTTTCGGGCTTTAGTACTTTATGGATTTTATAAATTGTTCTGTATTTGCTTTATGCGCATAACCAACTAATTCAGCAATAACAGAAGATTACACTTTATATCTTTTTACTTTTATGACATAATTTTTTCCAGCTTATTCTTCCAAAACTCCCAATTTGGCATAAATGAAGACTGAAGAGAATAGAAAGCTTTGCTGTGATTAGGATATTTTAAGTGACACATTTCGTGCACGATAACGTATTCGATACATCCTTTAGGAGCTTTTATTAATTCAGTATTGACAATAATTTTCTTCCCCGGTGTGCAGCTTCCCCAGCGCTTTTTCATATCTCTTATTATAAATATATCAGATAGTATTTTTCTTTTACTAAATTCTTTTCCCACATCATCGTAGATTTTTCTGAAAATAATTTCGGCACGTTCTTTATACCAATCATTTAAAACTTTCTTCACCTGTTCTTTCCCGGAATGACTGTTTACAAAGACATTTATATACCCCTCTTTCAATTTTACTTCAGGTTTTAAAGAGTTTCTTATTTTCAATCTATATTGCCTGCCGAGATATAAGTGAGTTTCTCCGCTTACATATTTTCTTGGTGGTGTTTTGGGATGAAAAGCCTGAAAGTAATTCTGCTGCTTTATTATCCAGGAAGCTTTCTTTTTTAACCTCTCTTTAACTTTTTCAATAGGGGTATTAACGGGTGCCTTTACTAAAACATTTAGATCTGGTTTAACTGTAATTCCCAATGTTTTCCTGCTGCTACGCATCAGTTGAAAATCAATTCTTGTTGAACCATATTGAATATATGCTCTCATTACTTATACCTAAGTTTAGCAACTTCAATACATTGAACAGCTATATCATCCATCTCATCGAATGAAAAACTGATATTATACTTATCTCTCACCTCATCGATGAAATAATCTCCTATATCAATTTGCAGCTTACCTGTAATGTTAGTCTTGAATTGCCAGTCAATAATCGGTGAGCCATTATCCAGAACGGCTTGTAGAATCATTTCATCTATATTTATAGCGGCTTGTGTTGCGATCTCTTTCTTTACAACAGTATCCTGAATTTTATCTTCAAGTGCTTCAATACATAAACCATAAAATGCTTTAGCAACATCTTTATTTTGTAAGGTTTCCGGGATATCGCTATCCGTATGTGCTAAAACATTATCCATTATTTCCTGAACCCTTTTTAAGTATTCCGTCTCAAGAATTCGCTTCACTTCATATTCGGCAATTGCATCTTTTAGCAGTTGAGAAAACTTTTTATAAAAAGCAGGATCTTCGTGCATTTTTTCTGAAATGTGCTTTGCTGTTCTGCTTGCAATTTTATCTGCCCTTGCAGCTTTGCCAATTGTATTTTCTAGTTCTTGCTGAAATTTTTCTTTATCAAAGATGTTCACAAGCTCCGTTATTGTCTCAATTTTATTTGTAGTAATATGTGTGTCAATTAGCTTTTGAATTTGCCCCTCGTACTGTCTGTAATCAATTTCATCGCTATATCTTTCGACTATTGCCTTGCGAAGTTTCAGGAACATAGACAGGTCTTCTTTGTATCGGTTAATAGTCTTCTCTTCAACTTCATTATGAAACTGAATGGAGGAAAGAGCAAGCTTGAGAGATTTGGCAAATGCTGCAAGCTTTTCATAAAAGAGATTTCTTATCCCCTCATCTCTAAGCAACAACTGATAAGCTTCTGCATCTCTTTTATTAGAAATTGTTTTGAAAATATCCCACAGCTCAGAATGCTTTTGAGGCAGCTTTTTTATTTCCTCGGAAATATTAACTAATATTCCTTCAAGATCGTTGGGATCAAATTCCTCAAATGAAGAATAAAGCAGAAGTGCATCATCCAGGTTTTCAATAACACCGTAATAATCGATAACATAACCAAATTCCTTATCGGGATAGATACGATTTACTCTTGCAATTGCCTGTAGCAGCTTGTGCCCTTGCAGATTTCTAGTCAAGTAAAGTATAGTGTTTTTGGGTTCATCGAAACCTGTAAGCAGTTTATCTACAACTATAATAATTTCAGGATTTTTCTGATTTTTAAAACGACTAATGATATTCTTTTGATAAGTTTTGGCATTTCCATGCTCATCCATCATCCTTGACCAAAAACGATTTTCTGTTTCTGAAGACTTTTCATAAGCGCTGTCTTCGCCTTCTCTTTCATCAATGGGAGATATTAGGACTTCACTACTTACAATTCCTATTTCATCCAAGAACTCCTTGTACCTTATAGCATTTACTTTTTTATCACAAACCAATTGTGCCTTGAAAGGCGTGCCCTGCCAGTTGTCTTTGAAGTGCAAACTAATATCCCATGCTATAGCATATATTTTTTGTTCTGCACCGTTAAGCTGGTCAGCACGGCTAAATTTCTTTTTCAGATCAGCTTTTTGGTATTCAGTAAGCGGTTCTGAAATCATGCCAAAAAAAGTGTCTATCGGATTTTCATTCACATTTTGTTTTGCAACCCTTCCTTCATATAAAAGTGGAACAACAGCTTTGTCTTTGACCGCCTCATCAACAGTATAAGCGTCAATAATACCTCCGAATTTAGCAGCAGTGTTTTTATCTTTCCGGAAGAGGGGAGTTCCTGTCATAGCTATATAACACGCATTTGGCAAAGTCTTCTGCATTTCAATATTGAATGTGCCGTACTGTGTACGATGACCTTCATCAACTAAAACAAAAATGTCTTTGCTGAATAACGGCTCTTTAATTTTCTTCATAGCGGCAACAAATTTGTTTATGATGGTAGTAACAACAGCATCACTTTTACTTTCAAGAAGTTCAACCAACCTTTGTCCGGTTGTAGCATTTTCAACAAACATTCCGCATTTGCGAAATGTGTTTGTTAGCTGAACATCTAAATCTGTTCTATCTGTGACTAAAATTATTTTGGGATTGCGAATAGATTTTTCTAATGCTATCGCCTGTGCAAGCATAACCATGGTTAGCGATTTACCACTGCCCTGAGTATGCCAAATTACACCACCTTTTCTTCTTCCGTTCTCAATTTGAAGAACTCGTTTCATCGCTTTCTGGACTGCGAAATATTGTTGGTATCTGGCAACTTTTTTATCTCCGGATTCAAACATTACGAAGTTAAAAATCAGATCCAACAACCGTTCGGGTCTGCATAACCCATATAAATATTCATCCTGTACAGTTGGCAGAATATTTTCTTTTTCCATTTCATCAAAATAATCTCTTACGTACTTGAATCGATCACCAAATAACTTTTCTTTTTGTTCTATCGGCAAAGGTTGGTTTTTTAAATCCTGAAGGTAAGATTTATGTTTTTCTTCGTTTTCCTTTGTATTAAATTTTTCTTTCCAGATGGACCAAAACTTTTCCTGGGTTGCATTCGTAGCATACCGGGCTTCCTGTGTAGCTATACACATAATAATTTGTGCATAAACATATAATGAACGAATACCATCTTCCTGCTGATTACGTAACTGCTGAGAAATTGCCTGTGCAAGAGGATCTTTCATATCCGGGCGTTTACATTCTATAATGCAGACAGGTAT
>BDSV01000040.1 GCA_002898075.1 bacterium BMS3Abin03 | reverse complement strand
CAAGCCCGATCCGGAGAAATTTCCGTAAACAACCGGAAGATACCGGATGTTGTATTGTGGAATTGCCGCCGAACCTCCACGTTTAAAAAATTTAAGATCAATAAATAAGTCCTTCCCGGAAAATCTTCCGCCTATTTCCAGTGTCTTTGTATCCTCGTTCACTCCATTCAGTAAAAATCCTTTATGCTGAAAAACAGATGCCCCGGCGTAGAAACTAAATAAATTGTGAATTTTAAATTTCAAATCAGCCCCGATTCCCGAAAATCCCTTTGTATTGTTTGAGTATAGCGTATCGGAAATGGACCACTTAAAATCGTCTTTATAATTTTGATATTTATAAAAGACCGAAGGAATTAATGTCCCGCCAAAAAGATTTGCCGATAGAACAGCCGCAATAGAAAATATATTTTTTTCAAGATGGGATGAAGAAGCGAAGGGAGGCGGCAGCAGATAATCATCATTGTCACCTTTATAATTTTCATAATATCCCAAAAGACTAAGACCGAATATTCCTATTTGCTGATCATGTCTGAGTTTAACTCCCAATGTTTTATTAATATCTTTTGAGTAAAGATCTAACGTGTCTGTCGGATCATTAATTTCACCTTTATAAAATTTGTAATAAAAATTCATTTCGGAATATGAATTATCAAAGGGAACTGCTTGAACCCGTAAGCCCGCATTATGATTGATTACCGACCGGGTCCTATTAGGAAAAACTACCGGTGCCTTAATTTCATTGTACAACACGGAATTTACATCACTCGTGGTTTCCCCGATACTTTCAACATCTACTCCGCCGTTAAGTCCGACATCCGAATCAACGTAGCTATACAATGCGGTAAGATTAACAGCATTAGATAAAAAGTATTTTAACTTAATGTTTGCCTGCCAAATACCGTACATGCTGTTTTTATACCTATCGTTAGCAGAGCGATTTGTTAGCTGAAAAGAAAGATTCCACCTTCTAAAAATCCTTGCATTGAATTTACCGTCAACCATTGCTTCGCCGAAAGGACCCTGATAATATTGTATTCGTGAATAAGGAACCTTCGAGAGAAAATCTTTCATAATAAAATTTACTGAAACGGGATTGTTATACGGTCCGTATAAAAATCCGCGCGGCGAAGGTATAATCTCGATTGAATCGACATCTTCACTTTGAATATAATTAAGATCGAGAGAGTTTGTACCCCTGCTATTCCACAGCACACCATCTTCAAAATAACTTACCCCGCCTGAACCAACGCCATATAAAAATGTTTCGTTCGGCTGCCCGACAAAAGCAAGGTCTTTCACAAAGTTTAATGAAAAGGAGCGGAGGAAATCGCCTGAGTAACGGTAATTATAAAACAGGAAAGTTCTTTTATTTATTATTTGAGAAACATCGGTTAAAGGTCTTCCTTGTACCGGGACAATCGTATCGGCAACAGCAATCGAGTCTCTTACAAAAGTTGAATCGTTAACCTGTAGGGTATCGGTAATGTTTGAAACAATTGAAGAATCAGTTTTTGAACTATCCTTAACACTGAATAGAGTATCCGGAGACAGGGCAACTGTCTGCGAAATATAAAACAAAAAAATTACTGGTAGAAACTTCATTAATAATTCATAGAAATAGATTTTTCTAATTTGGAACATAAAAAATAGTTAATATAAGACTAATCCCAAAAAACAAGACGCTATTATCCTGCCGAAATATTCATACTGTTTCGATGCCCTTCCGATAAGGGGTTGAAGAGTCTTTAAGTAAAAGATCCGATCGGTAAATTATTTTATTTGATATAAAATATATTTATCTTCCCATCGCACTCAATAATAATTTATACAAGGAGAGAACATTATGGCTACCAAACCAATGACTAAGGGAGATATAGTTGATCATCTTGCTAAGAAAATCGGAACAACTAAAAAAGTTGCCAACCAGTTTCTAGATGAATTTGTACAGCTTTCTTATAAAGAAGCAAAAAAAGATTTTACAATTCCGGGGTTAGGCAAACTAACAGTTGCAAGCAGGAAAAAAAGAATCGGAAGAAACCCCGCAACTGGCGAAAAGATGGTTATTCCGGCAAAGAAAGTTGTAAAATTCAAAGTTTCGAAGCAAGTACAAAATGCTGTATTTCCGGTTAAAGCAGTTCCTAAAAAGAAAAAAAAATAATTACGATCACGTAAATATTTTTATAAGCCCGTCCCTGTACGGGCTTTTTTTATTTCTATTTTTGAAGCCATTCTTTTTTAACCCTGAAAATATTTATATCTTTTGGTTTAACTCATAAAATCAAAAAGCTGAGGAAATGAATTTACACAGAATGTTTTTTGTGCTTGCACTTTTTATTTTTTCAAGTTGTGCAATTAAATCGCAAAAAGGAACTACTGATTTTATTAAACCGGTAAATCTTGAAGAGCGCACAACAACCGCAATAGTTATCAGCGATCTTTTTTATGCAGATAACTACGACCTGGAGTTCCTGCCCAATGATAACTTTAAATTGGAGCTTGACAGCAGCAACACCATACTTAAAATAACACCGTCGGAAAGTTTTTCCGGGTTGAGTCTGATCGCCTTCCGGATGAATGGAAATGAATATCAAATTCCTGTTAAGCTGCATAAAAGGAAGAAATATCTTTTCACTTACAAACCGGAAGGAAACCCCGAAAGTGTAAACCTGTTCGGACAGTTCAACGGATGGAACAGGAATAATTTACCAATGAGTGATGAAGATGGTGATGGGGTTTATCAAATTCGGGTGCCCCTTGACCCCGGGAGATACGAATATAAATACTACATCGACGGTAAAGAGCTGATCGATCCGGAAAATCCCGTGAAAGTTCCGAATGGGTTTGGCGATTACAACTCGGTAATAATTATTGAAAAGATACAGTCCGATAAGCAGTTTCTTCACCTCTTAGGTTATAAACGATCGGATGATTCAATCACTTATAATTTCTATTATGAATCTCTGTTAAAGAATTTATTAACACCAGCCGATGTTATAGCATTACTCGATAATTCAAAAATACCCGGACAGAATATCGTGATAGACGGTAATGAAATAAGCATCGGTTTTAACGAAGCCGAATTGCAAGGCGAAAATATTATCAGGGTTGCTGTATCTAAAAGCGGAATTGCAACTAATTTCCAGACTGTTCGGCTTAAGGACGGAATGCCACTCGGCAATAACGGTTTTGAAAGCTGGCACGATGCAATTATTTATTCTATTATGCTCGATAGGTTTTACGACGGCGATACAACAAACAATTCCCCGGTTGAACAGCCCGACCTTTCATATAAAGCAAATTACCAGGGTGGGGACTTGCAGGGACTTACTGATAAAATTCAGCGGGGTTATTTCGACTCGCTCGGTATTAATACTTTGTGGGTCTCACCAATCATTGATAACACAAATAATGCTTACAGAGAATATCCTCCGCCTCACAGGTACTTCACCGGTTATCACGGCTATTGGCCTGTGTCATCAACAAAAGTTGAAGAACATTTCGGTAATATGAAGCTTGCACAAAAGTTTGTAGATCAGGCACACAACCATGGTATAAATGTTTTGATGGACTATGTTGCCAACCACGTTCATAAAGAACACCCGCTGTGGAAAGAGCACAGGGATTGGTTCGGAGTGCTGGAATTACCGGACGGAAGAAAAAATCTCCGCTTATGGGATGAATACCGTTTAACGACATGGTTCGAACCGTACCTGCCTTCTTTTGATTATGTGGATTCCAAAGAAGCCCTGCAATTTATGACCGACAATGCTGTGTGGTGGTTGAAGGAAACAGGGGTCGACGGTTTCAGGCACGATGCGGTAAAGCATATTCCGAATAAATTCTGGCGAACCCTGACTAAAAAACTTAAGATTGAAGTAGAAATTCCCGAGCATAAAAAAGTTTATCAAATTGGCGAAACATTTGGAAGCTTAAAATTAATTAGCTCGTATGTTAATAACGGACAGCTCGATGCTCAATTTAACTTTAACCTGTATGATGTTGCACTTCCTGTTTTTCTCTATTCCAATAATTCATTCGAACTACTCGATCTTCAAATGCAAAAAACATTTTCGGTTTACGGAATGGATCACTTGATGGGAAACGTAATGGATAGCCATGATAAAGTTCGTTACATGGCTTATGCCGACGGCGATATAGAATTAAACAGCAACGATGCGATAGAAATCGGTTGGAATAATCCTCCTAAAGTTGATCATCCTTCAAGCTATCAAAAATTAAAACTTCATCTTGCATATATACTAACAATTCCGGGAGTGCCGGTAATTTATTACGGAGATGAAATCGGGATGACGGGTGCCGCTGACCCTGATAACAGAAGAATGATGCGTTTTGGAAGCAGCTTAAATCAATATGAAAAAGAAACCCTGAAAGATGTGAGCGGACTGATACACATAAGAAGCGAACATCCGGCTTTAAGGTATGGAGATTTTTATACACTCTTAGCGAATGATGTTTGCTACGCTTTTATCAGATCGGATCTAAACGAAAGAATACTCGTCCTGCTTAATAAAAGTAATGAAGATCAGACTTTAGAATTGCAAATTCCTCCGGTTTATAAAATCAGAAGAGCTGTAAACGTTCAAACAGGTGAAAGTGAAACGATTGAAAGTGACAAGCTTATAACAACCGTTCCGCCTATCGGTTGGAAAATATTAAAACTCGAAAAGTGAATTGAAAGTGAATAGAAATGAAAGTATTAAAAATAGTTTTTACGCTAATTCTTATATTATCAATTTTTTCCTGCGGCGAAAACAAACAAAACTTAAAAAGCGAACTGGATAGAAAAATGGATGAGATTGCAGAACCATACGTAAAACTTATTTTGGAAATTGGGATTTATAAACCGGGTTATGTGGATGCATACTATGGACCCGAAGAATGGAAACCCGGCGAATCACAAAATCGGGAACCTGATTCCACAATTATAAGCGCACTTAATTACAAGGTAGATGATTTATTAAACAAAGCTTATAAGCTTCGTGATTATAATGCCACAGAGCTTGAATTACTTCGTTACCGTTTTCTATACAAACAACTATTAGCTGCAAAAGCCGTTATATACACGCTATCGGGCAGTAACTTTCCGTTTGATGAAGAAGCAAAAGTTTTATACGATGCCGAACCGCCGCATTATTCAACGGAACACTTCCAGAAAATAATCGATGAGCTTGATAAACTGCTGCCGGGAGAAGGAAATCTTAACAAACGATTGAATTCATTCAGAGATAAATTTGTTATTCCTAAAGAAAAACTCGATACGGTATTTTCAACAGCGATAAACGAATGCAGAAAGAGAACTTTAAAACATATCCGGCTTCCTAAAAAAGAAAACTTTGAAGTCGAGTACGTAACAAATAAACCCTGGGGTGCATATAACTGGTACAAAGGAAACTCGTTCAGCGTGATACAGGTTAACACCGATTTGCCGATTCAGATCGACCGTGCGATTGACCTTGCTGCACACGAGGGTTACCCCGGTCATCATGTTTATAACACACTGCTTGAAAGGAATATGGTTAATGACCGCGGATGGATGGAATTTTCGGTCTATCCGTTATATAGTCCGCAATCTCTCATTGCCGAAGGAACTGCTAACTACGGAATTAAAGTTGTCTTCCCGGGAGATGAAAGAATAAAATATGAGAAGGAATTTCTTTTTCCGCTTGCCGGCTTGAACCCGGAAGATGCAGACCTTTACTATGAAATACAGGATCTGCTCGAGAAGTTAAGCTATGCAGGAAACGAAGCTGCAAGAAATTATCTGGACGGTAATATGTCTAGAGAAGAAACAATAAATTTTATAGAAAAGTATCAGCTTCAATCACGGGAGCGTGCTGAGAAAAGTATCGATTTTATAGAGCACTACAGAAGCTACGTTATAAATTATAATCTCGGGCAGGAGATTGTAAAAAATTATATCGAATCGAATGGCGGAACTGCCGATAACCCCGGCAGAAGGTGGGAATTATTTGAGAAACTTCTTTCTACCCCGCAAACACCCTCCGGGTTAAAATGATAAAGCAGAAAACTTTTTCTTCAGCGCAGCTTTTATGTACCCGAACCCCTCTTTGTAGAGTGAAACTTCTTTAAATATTTCTGTAAGCAGGGATTTATTTATTCTTCCGAAGTCTCTTTCAACCGGTGTAATACATACACCGCCAAGATCAACGGCAGCGGGACTTAAAATAAGCCCATCATTTTTATAGTAATTAGATGGACGGTGCTTATCTCTAACAAAAATAATTACTCTCCACCCGTATTCATTGTTAAAATTACAAACAATGTTTATCATCGGTTCTTCATTCGATTTTTGCAGGTACCCGTAAATCTCAAAAAAACGGTTAAATGTATCTAATACTATCTTTTCATCTTTAGCTTCAATCCCGATAAATTTTCGCAAGCCGTCGTCAACTGCGCATAAAGTAAGTGCTTCGTCTTCGAAAATGACTTCCCCGAATTCATTTTTTATAGATTGGAAATCATTTTCAACCGGCATAAACTGTTTTGTGCCTGCCTGAAAATGCAAATGGTCGGGTGCGGATGCGCCGCATTTGGGTCCGTTATAAATAACCGTATAATATTTCGAAAGTATTTTACTGATTAGAATGAGATCGTTGAACGAAGTGGTAATTTCCTGCAGGTGATGTTCCGTAGCTGCTAAAGTAAAGTGTTCGGGAAATATGGGAAACGGATTGCATAGAATGAAATAATCATCCAACAACAGGATTCCCTTTTGTTCCTGCGGCAAATTTTCTTCGCATAAAAAACACTCCCTGTTTATAATCTCCTCATTATCCACTTTGGCAGATGTCGATTTCATCCTTCCGGGATTGAATTGTAATTCCATTCTGAAACTGTCAAAATTAATAGTTTTAGTTTTAACCCGGTTTAAAATATTGTAACCATCTGTAAGCTGCTGCCAATCCTTTAACTGTCTTTTCAATAAAAGCTTTGCGGCGCCGGCATAATCATTCGCTTCGGTTAACCGGTTAATATATTCATCCGTTATCAATCTTGTGCTAATCAAAATTTACCTGCTTAATTAATACCCGTTTGTAATCTCAATAGATTTAATTTTTGCCTGGCAAGAATTTCCTCTGTCCTGATAAAATCTTTGTAGAAATTATTTTGGTTCTGCTTCTCAATAGATAAACCGGCATCCGTGTTGCCTTTCCATCTTCTGCAGATGTATAACGGCTCGAAAATTCTGCCGGTTTTAAACTCACGCGAAATAGCCAGGACAACAGCGTAATCTTCTCCGTAGCTGACATTCGGAAAATTTATTTTTCTCACGACGGGAGTATAAAAAGCACGGGGGGCGCCCAATCCGTTTATTCGAAGAGCATTATTATGCCCGTTTTCTGCAGTCCATTCTTTATGATCGATAATGCCCGGCGGTATCTCATTAAGATGAAAATCAGTGAGCTTGTAGCTGCCTATTACCATAGCACATTTTTCTTCATGAAATTTATCCACTATCTTTTGAATGGTATCTCTGCCGGAATAAATATCATCGCTGTCTAATTGAACGGCAAATCTTCCGCAGGCAGAATGATGTATTCCCTCATTCCAGCAGCCGCCTATATTCAGGTTTTTTTCTCCCGGTATAACATGAATTACTCTTTTATCTTTCTGCGAAATATCTGACAATAATTCCGTTGTTCCGTCGGTTGAATGGTTATCGATAACAATCACATTGAAATTGAAATCCGTTTGCTGATTAAGCGCCGACTTAACTGCATCTTCGATAGTATTACTTCTGTTCTTAACAGGTATAATTACAGATACTTCGTATTTAAAATCCTCTCGATTGAAATCAACCGTTGTCCTGCTCGCAGCTAAATATGCATTAATATTTTTAAGATGATCGGTAAATGCCTGCTCAAATTCAATCTGCGCCTCTCTGTTTGCAGGATATAAATAATCAAACTGCTCCTCGCCCGATTTTCGATGATCGATTTTTTCCGACGAGTATAGCGGTTCGGGTATTCTTTGAACCGGAAAATTTCGTGAAGCGGATAATCTTAAATCATACAAGCCGGCATACTTATAATCTGCAATTTTCTCCCGGCTTCCCAGTAATACTTCCCTGCTGAATATAACCAAGGGTCCGAAATCAAAATCTTCCCTGACACTTCCGGATTGATAATCAATTAGCGGATGATGCTTCAACTCTTTACTTTCGACATCGTAAAAATCGGAATAGACTAACCCCGCTCCCGAATTTTCTGCTGCCGCAATCATTTTATTCAATGAATCATTGGAAATACTTATCAGGGTGTTTTGCAAAACTACCAGGAAATAATTTGTTAAAAGATTTTGTTTTAACTTTGCAATCACTTCACTGCTGTTATAAAGACCGGTTTTTATAATCTCCGGCTCACCCGCCTTTATATTACTATCATTGGAAATTATAACAACCTTATTTACAGTATCACAAGTGTTAAAAGTGCGGATATTCTGCATGGCAATTTTTGTGTTCCTGACAGGTATGTAAACCGATAATGGTTTGCTTTTCATAAAACGAATTTTATTTGTGCTTAATTATACCCTTATAAAAATTCACAAGGTCGTTCACAAGTTCTTCCGAATCAAAATTTTCTATAACTCTTTGTCTTGCTGCTTTTCCAAATTGCAGCCGTAATTCTGCCGAATCGACCAGCAGCTTAATTTTACACGCTAAATCTTTCGAGTTCTGTTTTTCAAAAAGAAAGCCGGTTTGATCGTCGATACATATATCGAGAATTCCGTCTGAGCTTGTAGATACAGAGGGTTTTTCCATCGCCATAGCTTCAATAAGTGCAACACCGAATGCCTCTGCATGTGATGGGAAAACAAAAATATCCATTGCCGTCAGGATTTTGGGAATGTCGCTTCGGAATCCGGAGAAGATTAAATTTTGTAAATTGTATTTTCCGGCTAAAGATTTTATTTTCTTTTCGTACTCATCTTCTCCCCTGCTTGCCTCGCCAACAATTATAAACTTCAGGTTGTTGCAGTATCTGTTCAGCTCATTTGCGGCTGATAAAAACTCCTCGTGCCCTTTACCTTCGCTGAAACGGGCAATCATTCCGATTAATATTTCATTTTCTTTTATATTAAATTCATCACGGATTATACTTCTATCAAATTTCTGCGGATCAAATTTATTTGTATCGACACCGTTATAGTGAAGTATAATTTTTTCATCATCCAGAGCTGTTGTTTCCAAAAGATTTTTTTTAATTACGGAACTGATCGCCAGGGCATAATCTAATCTATTATAAAGCCAGGTATGCATTCGATCGGTTTTTTTAATGAATGACCCTACATGTTTCGTAAGAATTAAAGGCACTTTGCTGCGTATAAGTTTGAGAGCCGGAACAAGCAGCCAAAGGTCTTTAGAAGCATGAGTATGAATTATATTGTATTTACCGCTTTTTATTATCGAGGCAGTCTTCATTGTGGTTACGGGGTGAATGTATCCCGGTGCTTTCACAGGATAAATTATTGCTCCTATATTATTAGCTTCAATATGTATTCTGCTCTCGGCAGTACATATCAGTTCAACATTTATATCTCTCTCTAAAAGCTGCTTGATGGATGTAACGGTAACCATTTCCATTCCCCCCCAGCTTTTAGATAAACAAGAATAAAGAATTTTCATAGTGAATTAATATATTTTTTTAATTGAAGCATTGGAAAAATAATGTAAAAGAATTTCATCAAACTGATGACCGCGCTCAGCCATAACCGCGGCGCCAATCTGGCAAAGCCCTACCCCGTGTCCCCATCCTGCACCATGAATAATAAATTTCTCCGGGACCTTAGCTTTGCCTAATTCTTTGTCTATTACTATTGCAGAGCTGTAAAGGTGCGTATGGGATAAAATTCTTCTTATCTCAAGTTCTTTCCCAATGATAAGTGTCTTTTCGGTACCAACAATTTTTAATTTTATCAATCTCGCAGACGATCCTCGTTCAACGGGAATAAGATCTAATATTTTACCAAAATCTTTTCCGCTTTTCTCTTTAATAATTGCGGACAATTCTTCCTGGGAATACTCAATCTTCCATCTAAAAAAATCTGTTGTTCCCTGGTCATATTCAGTTAATATTTGTGAGAGGATTTTTTTATCGCCTGTATTACAAAAGGCAGGCGGACTACTCAAAATCCATTTGCGGACATTCGTTTCATCCGAAAAATTAAAATTATAATTCTCGGGTTCATATTTATAATCTATTACGGATGACAGGCACGGAAATTTTACAGGTTCCCAAACATTTTCAAAACCCTCGGTAATACCGCCGCAGGATTTCGAGTAGCGGGTATCGCAGATTTTATTGTCACTCAGTATAACAACACCGCGCGTTTGAATAACCGCTTCTCTCGCTTTATCACCCGCCATTTTGGCCACGCCCTGAAACCTCTGGCAATGATCATCTGCACACACATCGTAAAGCCCGTGTTCTTCCCTTCCGTACCACCGTATATATTCTTCACCCGATTCATATTCAGATTTGTACGCATCTTTTCCCGATTGTGTTTTCGATTTTTCAAGCTGTACAATTATCCAGCTCCGGGAAATAACGGCTTGTGCCTTTAACAATTGCAGCGAACTTTTAGGGTTCATTTCGGAAGAGATAACGCTGAACAGATAATGTTCCAGAGGAATCAGGTTTATCGCCACAACGTTATTACCGTCTCTTACTAACTTTAACGAATGGTTGAATCGCTGTTTTTCTCTCCTCTCCCAGTGAAAATCGATTCCTATAACCACGTCTCTTAAAACGAATGATTCCGACAAAGGGTCCTGTGGTTCAAAAATTACTTCGTCGGTAATTTCCAGCTTGGTTGCCGGTCCGGTACAAATTATTACATCATCCTTAACTTCGGTATTGAATATGCCGCTGAAACTGTTTTTAAATCCGAACACTTTAAAATCCCCGTACAATTCAAAGTGTATCTTTTTATCAGTCAAAACTCCTACACTAATAATAGGTTCTCCTGCCGGTACCATTGTATATATTTCCTTACTACGTAAACATATTTAACTTAACAGATAACTACAGTATTTTAAATATACATAAATGAGTTCATTTTTTTTATTCATTATGGAATCTTAATTCCATTCTAATTAACTTAATAAATAATATTTATTTATTTTGATTTTTTCATTATATGAAACGAGTTCCATATAACCAAAACAAAAAATTATAATCGTATGAACCGTTATAACCGGGAAAATATTTCCATTGTAGGATTTCCGATGGACCTCGGAGCGGGAAGAAGAGGTGTCGATATGGGTGCATCGGCGCTGCGTATTGCGGGCTTACAATTAAAGCTCGAAAAGCTCGGCTACCGTGTTAAAGACAGGGGCAATATTAAAATTGAAATAATGGAAAGACAAAGAGTTCAGAACCCGAAATTAAAATACCTGAATGAGATTCTCAAAACATCAAAGATACTGGCAGCAAAGGTAGAAAATATTTTAGAAGAAGGCGAGTTCCCGCTTTGTATCGGTGGTGATCATTCTATGGCGCTGGGAACAATTGCCGGCATAGCGGCACACTGTAAAAATCACAGGAAAAAATTAGGAGTTATCTGGGTCGATGCTCATGCAGATATGAACACTGAAGACACAACTCCTTCGGGAAATATTCATGGAATGCCGCTCGCTGCTTCGCTGGGATTAGGAAACGAAAAGCTTGTAAACCTTTATGGCATCTCTCCCAAAATAAAACCGGGTAATTGTGCTTTGATAGGTATTCGTTCCGTTGACGATGCGGAGAAGATAAATATTAAAAAGTTAAAACTTCCTGTTTTCACTATGTCCGATATTGATAAATCGGGTATATTCAGAATTATGGTGAAAGTTTTAAAATACTTTAGAGAAAAAGTCGATCATATTCATGTAAGCTTCGATGTTGACAGTATCGATCCTTTAGTCGCACCGGGAGTCGGCACGCCGGTTTCGGGAGGGTTAAGCTACCGGGAAGCCCACTTGATTATGGAATCAATTGCCGAGTGCAGTTGTATGTCGTCTCTGGAAGTTACAGAAGTTAATCCTATATTGGATCATGAAAATAAAACCGCTTATTTTATGGTGGAATTAATAGCGTCAAGTATGGGTCAAAGAATATTATAATGCAACGTCGATTTATATATTTCTACCTTCTTTTGTTTCTTTTAATTCTTACCGTGTTAAGAATGTATGAGATAATAACATTTAATAACAACGAGCTTATTGGCTACGCCCTTATTATATATGGCTTAAGCGTTTATTACAGTTCTTACATTAAAACTAAAAAGGTGGGGCTTGTTCTCGGATCGGCTATATTTCTAACTGGTGTTGTCTTTTTTATACTTGGTAACTTTGAAATTGCCAATGCAACTCAAATCATCATACCGTCTGTAATACTGATTACCTCTTTAAGCATATTTATGCTTTATGTTTATGATGTCACTAAGAAAATCTCATTATATATCGCTTTGATTTTGTTTTCGGCAGGAGTTGCCTATATCGGTTTCGGCAGTGTGCATGGTTACAGGAATTTTATTTTCTACATTTCGGAAATCTCGGTTAGATATTGGCCTGTTTTAGTAATACTTGTAATAATTTCAATATTAACAAATAAGGGGCTGAAAAAATAAATTTATTAAAATTACTGTGATTGCGAGGTTTTAATGAAAAGTTTGTCAGGAATATTTTTTTATGAAATCTTGTATTTGTTCACCGGCAGGAATATTTAAAGACGCGCCGGGTTGATTTTTCAACAGCTCAATTTCCCTTTTATTATTGTCAATATCCGAAGACAGCTTGAAGTAAACAAGAACCAATGCGATAAGAGTTATTACAAACAGAATTACCGCTAAAACTTTCGCCGAATTATCTTTCTTAATTTCAACCTTCGGTTCAGAAGAATACTTTGATACATAACTTTTAACTTTTTCAGGTTCTTTTTTCTTAACCGGTGTTTCAATTTCCTTCATTAATTCAGGTTCGGGAATAACTTCTTTTTCCCGCTGCGGCTTTGCTTTTGCTTCGGACTTATTTTCCATGGGGATAACCGGCATTCCATAATCTCTAAAGGATATCTCTCCTTTATTGTTTCCATCCTTAATTATCTTCTCAATATCAGCTAAAGATTCTTCCTGCCTTTTTTTATTTATACCCGGAGTAGTAGGTATGGGTTTATGTTCGGTTTCTGCTGCCCCTATTTCGGTTTCTTCCTGCTGAGCTACCGATTCTTTTAAACTTTGTTCCTGAATTTCCTGCTCTTCTTTCCTTTTCTTTTCAAGCTCATAAAGCTTTCTGGCAACGTTATCTTTTATTTCCTGCTCGGGTTGTTCAATATCGAGCAGAATAGGCAGAAGAGCAACCAGGTTCTGATATTGACCTAATTCCTCCCATGGAAAGTTTTCATCTTCTTTCATCAACTCGTTAAAAGCCGCCTCTTCTTCAGAGTCCAAGCATCCGAGCGCCTTGGCATAAATCAAATCTGCTGCTTTCAAATCTCCCATTATTCTTCAACCTCCTTTAGCAGGTTTCGTTTTAGATTCGACAGAGCAACGTGAATTTTTGATTTAACAGTAAGAAGCGGGATATTAAGTTTTTCTGCTATTTCCTTCTCTGTTTTACCGTTGTAATATGCCAGGAATATTACATACTGCTGGGCATCGGTTAATTTGTTTAATGCTTCTTCAAATTTTTCTTTGGCAGTATAAGCATCCTTTAAATCAAGCTGATCTATAACATTAGATATCCTGGGCAGAATAAACTTATCCTCGTATTCATCACTGTACTCCGGTAAGTTTCCCTCGTTTCTATTCCGTTTTAACTTATCGACCGCTTTGTTCCTCGTAAGAGTTATAAGCCACACGTAAACATTATTCATATCGAAATTTAATTTCGGGACTTTTCGCCAGATGATGACAAAAATTTCCGACAATACCTCATCTGCAACATTTTTATCATTTACAATTCTTTTGATGAGGGTATAAAGAACAGGAGAATACCTGTCGTATAGTTCTTCAAGCGCCTTTGAATCGTATTCGGCTATCTTGCGAAACAATTCATTATCCGGAATAGTGTTGTATGTGATCAAAATCTGTCTTTGTTTGGAAATTATGTTAATTCTGCAATGAAAAGTAATTCTAAGGTCATTAAAAATCAAATGGTTTTAAGATAATCAGTATTCTTGATAACGGTTATAATTCTGCTGAATAATGCTTAATTGGTAATTTCGTATTTTTAAGATGAATTAAAAATATAATTATATAAAAAGATCATTGCAGCGGGTTAAATAACTTTCAGCATATCAATACACAATTTATTTTGGTAAAAAGGAATTTATGGGAAACGAAAAAACCGGACTTGCATTAGGCAGCGGCGGCGCCAGGGGCTTGGCGCATATTGGCGTACTAAAAGTGCTTGAAGAGAAAGAGATTTCGATAGATTACATTTCGGGCTCCAGCATAGGAGCTTTGATAGGTGCTGCATATTCAATCGGGATGACGGTTAAAGAGATGGAAGATATAGCATCTAAAACCAATTGGAAAATGATGGCAAAGATATTTCTTCCTACGCTTTCTCTTTCTGCAATAATAAACGATAAATACCTTGGAGAGTTTCTCTATGGTATTTTTGGAAATAAAAAATTTGAGGATGCAAAAATTCCATTAGCCCTTGTTGCTACTGATATAGACAGCGGTAAAGCAGTTGTAATAAAGTCAGGCAATTTATTAAAAGCCGTCAGAGCCAGTATGTCGCTACCGATGCTTTTTTCACCTGTTATTTATAATGGCAGGAAATTAATCGACGGCGGTCTCGTAAATCCCGTACCGGTAGATATAATTGAATCCGAAAAGGTCGATAAAGTAATAGCGGTAAATTTAAGGGGATTTGCACCAATCAGTTCATCCATACCGAAGCAAAACAGCCGGATGCATAGCGTAAAAGAGATCGATGAATTATCACTTAATGAAAAGATAGAATTTTTCCTGAAGCATCCGATAAGATTTTTTGGTGATAAGTCTCACCCCGAAGAAATTGCGCTGCCGAAATTCGGTTCATTGCTTTATCAAATATCCATCATTGTGCAGGTTCAAATGGCAGCGCTCACTTTAAAAAACGCCAAACCGGATATCATCATCGAACCGGAAACAAGCAGCTTCAAAATATTCGACTTCCAAAAGGCAGATGAATTAATAAACATTGGATATAAAACTGCTAGTTCGGTGCTGGATAATTATTTAAACAATTACGAACACTCTGGAAAATAAACATTACTGAATGCGTAAAGAGTCATTAGTCAATCGTCATTTGTCATTAATGGTTACTCATAGTTATTTGTTGTTAAGGAGTTTCGATATGCGTTTCTCATTTTACGTTTTACATTCGACGTTTCACATCCAACGTTTTTCGTTTTCGCACAACACAAATAGACCATAGATACCTTTTACAAATTGGTTTTCAGATTTTAGTTTTATTATAAACTCACCTTTATCATCTTAAAAAGAGATGAGTTTATTGTAAAATCCGAAAACCAATTAAAATAGAGTATATCTCTATCAACCGAGATGACTAATATTGCCACAAAATTTCACAAGAATGTTTTAGTTTAAGCTTACCGAGTAATTTAGTATTTTTGCGTTTTGGCTAATGAATTGAATTACGGAAAGGATTTATGACTTCAAAAGAAATAAGACAGCAGTTTTTAGATTTCTTCAAAGAAAAAGATCATAAAATTGTGCCGGGTGCGCCTGTGGTTCCTTTTGACGACCCGACTCTTCTGTTTACAAATGCAGGTATGAATCAGTTTAAAGATGTATTTCTCGGCAAAGGAAAAAGGGATTATTCCCGTGCTGCCGATACTCAAAAGTGCATTCGTGTTAGCGGCAAACACAACGACTTGGAAGAAGTGGGACATGATACTTACCACCATACTTTTTTCGAAATGCTCGGCAACTGGTCATTCGGCGATTATTATAAAGAAGAAGCTATTAAATGGGCATGGGAGCTTTTGACCGAAGTATGGAAGCTTCCTAAAGAAAGATTATGGGCTACGGTATATAAAGAGGACGATGAATCATTCAAACTGTGGAAAACCGTAACCGATATTAATCCTGATCACGTGCTTAAATTCGGTAAGAAAGATAATTTTTGGGAGATGGGAGAAACGGGTCCCTGCGGTCCTTGCTCGGAGATACACATTAATCTTAGCGACGATTTTAATAACCCAAAATATGTTAATGCCGGCGTTCCGGAATGTATTGAATTGTGGAACCTTGTATTCATTCAATATAATAAAGATGAAAAAGGTAAGCTTCACGATCTTCCGATGAAACACATAGATACAGGAATGGGTTTCGAAAGAATGTGTGCGGTTTTACAAAATAAAAAATCGAATTACGATACAGATGTTTTTTCTCCTTTGATTGAGCAAGTAGCAAAGCTGTCGGGAATAAAAAATAATTCGGAAGAAAATAAAATTCCGATGCGTGTAATTGCCGATCACATCCGCACTCTTACATTTGCCATTGCAGACGGAGCTGCTCCTGGTAATGAAGGACGAGGTTATGTTTTAAGAAGAATTTTAAGAAGAGCCGCAAGATACGGTAGAAAAATAAATCTCTACCAACCTTTTCTTTACAAACTTGTCGACGTACTCGTTAATACAATGGGAGATGTGTTCCCCGAGATAAAAGGGAAAAAAGATTTTGTAAAAAAAATAATTAAAGCAGAAGAAGAAAGTTTTAACACAACACTCGATAGAGGTATTGAACTGTTTGAAGAAATTGTTGCAGGTTTAAAGAAAAACGGAAGTGCGCAAATTTCCGGCAGCGATGTTTTTAAGCTTTACGATACTTTTGGTTTTCCCGCTGACCTTACAAAGATAATGGCAAAAGAAAAGGGTCTTACTATCGATCAGGATGGTTTTAATAAATTAATGGATGAACAGAAAGCGCGTGGAAGGGAAGCAACAAAAGAAAAGTTTGCTTCGGTAAATATAAACATTAATGATCTTTCTTCATTTGAACTGGCAGAAGATAAAGAAACAGAATTTACCGGATACGATGAACTAAAATCGGAAGCAAAGATAATCGGGTTAAAAAAAGAAGATGAAAACGAATTGATAATTCTCGACCGCTCACCTTTTTATGTAGAAGCCGGCGGTCAGATTGATGATACGGGAAAGTTACTCGTCAATACGAACGAACTGAATGTTGTAGATGTGACAAAGCTGGAAAATAAAACTATTCACATAATTGATAATGATTCCGAAGGATTGCTGAAAAACGGAGAAAAGGTTATTGCACTGATCGATGAAAAACGCCGCTGGGATATTATGCGTAATCATTCGGCAACTCATTTTCTGCACGCTGCACTTCGTAAGATATTGGGGACACATGTTCAGCAGGCAGGGTCCTTCGTCGGACCGGATCATTTACGATTCGACTTTACCCATTTCGCAAAGCTTACGCCGGAAGAGATTAGGGATATCGAAGCATTGGTAAATGAAGAACTCCGCAATAACTATCCGCTTCAGCATCACCGCGATATACCATTTGATGAAGCGAAAAAGATGGGCGCACTAATGTTCTTCGGAGATAAGTACGGTGACAGAGTGAACGTTGTACAGTTCGGCAACTTTACTATGGAATTTTGCGGAGGCACACATGTTACAAATTCATCACAGATCGGTTTGTTTAAAATCGTGAGTGAATCATCTATTGCAAGCGGAGTACGACGCATTGAAGCCGTTACCGGCAAAGGTGTTGAAAGATATATTTATCAACAGTTGAATAATTTAAAAGAAGGGAACCGGAAGTTAGAAGAGCTTCTCGACATAAAAAAGAATCTTGAAAAAGAAATAGCAGAATTAAAATTCAGAGAAAAGTTAGAACAGTTGGATCATATACTTGCTCTTTCTTCCGAAGTTAAAGGAATAAAAATTTACAAGGGTAAAGTAATCGCCGATAGTATGGATGAGCTAAAGCTGTTCGGTGACGAACTGAGAAACAGGATGAGCAGCGGTGTCGGTGTTTTAGTAGCCCGGATTAATGACAAAGTAGGTATTGTTGCTGTGGTTTCAGATGATTTAATTAAAGAGAAAAAACTGAGTGCGGGGAAAATAGTCGGTGAGCTTGCTAAAATTGTTAACGGCGGCGGCGGCGGGAATCATCATCTTGCAACGGCAGGCGGCAAGGATGTTTCAAGCATTCCTGCTGCTATTGGAAAGGTAGAAGAAGTAGTCGGTCACTTATTGTAAGTTTTATACGGCTAAGATGGAGGAATCCAAAGAATGTTTAAAATGATTACGCTTTACACATTATGACAAAAACCAGGATAAAATACATCTGCTCAAACTGCGGTTACGAATCATTACGATGGCTGGGTAAATGCCCCGAGTGTGATAGCTGGAATACCTTCACAGAAGAAATTATCGAAACATCCAAACGAAAACTCGAAACTGCAAAAACAAAAGTTACCGTCACGAACATAAATGATATTTCAGTTAAAGATGAAGAAAGAATAATTACAGGCATACAGGAATTCGACAGAGTTCTCGGCGGTGGATTAATGCCCGGCTCTGTTGTGCTCTTAGGCGGCGACCCGGGAATCGGTAAATCAACCCTTGCTATGCAGGCGGCAGCAAAGATTAAAGATAAAGTTTTATATGTAACAGGCGAAGAGTCGGAAAAACAAATTAAACTTCGTTCGGCAAGATTAAAAGTTAATTCGGATTCTTTTTTTGTTTTTGCTGAAACAGATTTGGGGCACATCATATCTGCTATTAACAGCGTAGAACCTGCATTAGCTGTTATCGATTCAATCCAGACAACCTATCGCACCGAGCTTGAAAACTCACCCGGAACGATTACACAAATAAGAGAATGTACTTCACTATTAATGGAAGAAGCAAAGAAGAAACACTTCTGTGTAATTATAATCGGGCATGTTACAAAAGAAGGTATGATTGCGGGTCCGAAAGTACTCGAACACATGGTCGATACAGTAGTGCAGTTCGAAGGAGAGTCACATCACAGTTTCAGAATTTTACGTGCACAGAAAAACAGGTTCGGCAGCACAAACGAAATCGGAATTTTTGATATGCGTGAAGACGGTTTGCACGAAGTAAAAAATCCCAGCGAAATATTTTTAAGCGGAAGTAAAAGAACATCACCCGGTTCGGTTGTAACATCGAGCATCGAGGGCACAAGACCTATACTGCTTGAAACGCAAGCACTCGTTACACCAAGTAATTACGGCTATCCTCAGCGGGTTACAACAGGATTCGATCAAAGACGGCTGTCAATCCTTTTAGCGGTTCTCGAAAAGAGAGCCAAGCTAAGAGTATCGGCTAATAATGTTTTTGTAAATATGGCTGGGGGATTACGTATTTCGGAGCCGGCAGTAGATTTGGCAGTCTGCTGCAGCATTGCATCGAGCCAGTTCGATAAACCGGTTAACAACAAAATTGTTATTGTCGGCGAAGTCGGTTTAGGCGGTGAGATAAGAAGCGTAAACAATATTGAAAAAAGAATTCAGGAAGCAGAAAAGCTCGGCTTTGAAAAAATGATCCTTCCGGAAAATAATTTAAAGAGTCTGAGTAAAACAAACAAGATCGTGTTAACACCGGTCGGAGATTTATCATCAACATTAAAAATACTTTTCACATAATTTAACAATCCGCAGAACAAAATAGCATTCAGCTCATTCCGTAGTGCGGGACAGTGTCCTGCATACAAACCCAAACACAAAACGAATAGCCGTAACAACAGTTCACCTGATAGGGGCAGCTATATTTATTGCTTCCCTCACAAAATACTTCATAACAACCCTGGGGTTTCTGTAGAATAGAATAGCACTCTGTTCTCCCCCAAAACCATAAACTTGCGATAAACAAAATTTATTACATAGCATATAATGGATAATTATACTTATTTTTAAATTAGTAAAAGATTTCAAGGGAGACGAATTATGAGTCGTAAATTATTCTTGTTAATAATTGCCTTTTCTCTTTCTGTAATAATTAGCTGTAATAAAGAGAATAACCCAGATGCTGCTAATCTATCCCCGGCAAGAAAATTAGTCGGTACCTGGAAAACAACTATACCTGTTAAATTTTTTATTAAAACTGATTTCTGCAGCGGAGCACTCGAGCTTGTAGCTTCTGAGAAAAGAGAAGTAACGTTTATCATAACAGAAGTAACCGGTAATGAAAACGAGGTGAACATTGAATGCCGTTATTCCAGCACAGACTTTACCGTGCTAAATCAGAATTGCACTAACGGAACGGGATATGTACCGGATGTATCGCCAACATTTCTTAAAGG
>BDSV01000039.1 GCA_002898075.1 bacterium BMS3Abin03 | reverse complement strand
CACTGCTTAAAGAAATTGAGATACTTAAAAATAACGGCATAAGTGTTGAGGGCAGATTGTTCATCAGTCATACTGCTCACCTGATTATGCCCTACCATAAATTGTTAGACTCGATAAGCGAAAGCGGTAAAACAAAAATCGGAACTACCGGCAGGGGGATCGGTCCCTGCTATATAGATAAATTTGCACGCAAAGGTATTAGAATAGTCGACCTGCTGAACAAAGATGTTCTCGAGAGAAAAATAAGAGAGAACCTCGAAGAGAAAAATAACCTGCTGAAAAAAGTTTACGACCACGAAGGTTTGGATATCGATAAAATAATTAATGAGTATTTAAAGTTCGATAAAGAAATCGACGGATATATAACCGATGTACCGCTGTTTTTAAATAAGGCAATAAAAGAAGGGAAGAATATTCTGCTCGAAGGAGCGCAGGGCGCTATGTTGGATGTCGATCACGGTACATATCCGTATGTAACATCCTCGAGTCCCACTTCCGGCGGTGCAAGTACGGGAACGGGAATACCACCTACGAAAATTACGTCAGTATTAGGGATTGTAAAAGCTTACACAACACGCGTAGGAAACGGACCTTTCCCCACGGAGCTTATCGACGAAACCGGCGAAAAGCTGCGCAAAGAAGGCGCCGAATTCGGTGCTACCACGGGCAGACCGAGAAGATGCGGATGGTTCGATGCGTTTTTAGTTCGCTACTCTGCAATGATTAACGGTGTCGATTCTGTAGCAATTACAAAGCTCGATGTACTGAGCACTTTCGATAAAATAAAAGTATGTGTCGGTTATAAAATGAACGGGAAGCTTCTTAAATCTTTCCCTTCCGATGTTGAAAGATTAAATAAGGTTATTCCTGTTTATGAAACATTAGATGGCTGGAATGAAAATATTACAAACTGCAAGTCGTTTAACGAGCTGCCGGAAAAAACAAAAGAGTACCTGTATTTTATTTCGAAGGAAGCGAATGTGAAACTTGAAATAATTTCTGTCGGTCCGAAAAGAAAGCAAACATTTTTTGTTCCCTAATAATCAAAATATTGATTAAAATTACTTCTTCGCAATTATTTAAAATGACTGGATTTTTTACATCAAAAAACCCGATTTTATTATAGTTAGTTTCTAAAATATTTCAGGATCAAATTAAATGAAGATGTCCGGCGGTCCAGCCACACTCAACATAAAGATTTTGCTCATTTTAGTAGCCCTGATAATTGCCGTTGGTACGCTGATTTACACACAATCGTTGGTTAATAAATTACAGGATAAAGAGAGAGAAATTGTTGAGCTTTATGCAAAAGGAATTGAATATGTTGCAAACTCTTCCAACCCGAACGAAGATATTACATTCCTTTTCGACAACATAATTAAACCGATAGATTTTCCTCTTATCCTCTCCGATGAGAATAATAATGTAAATATTTACAACCGGAACGATGTGCGAAACATCGAATTCGATACGACCATGACCGAAAAGGAGTTTCACGACTTCCTCTCCGAAATGATAAAAGAAATGGATAAGGTTCATACACCCATCTCGGTTATTTACGCCGATTCGGTTGTGCTGAATAAAATACATTACGGCGACTCCAAGTTTGTAACCCAGTTAAGATATTACCCTTATGTTCAGATAATTATTGCCACCCTGTTTATTATTTTGGGTTACATAGGGTTCAGTAATATTAAAAGAAGCGAGCAAAGTAATATCTGGGTTGGGATGGCTAAGGAAACTGCACATCAGTTCGGTACGCCTATTTCCAGCTTGATGGGCTGGCTGGAAATGTTAAAGCTTCACTATAATGAACCGGATAAAGTGCTGGATATAGCCGAAGAGATTGCCAACGACGTTGAAAAGCTGAATAAAATAACTTACCGCTTTTCGAAGATTGGGTCGAAGCCGGAAATAAAAAAGAAAATTGTGTTTGAAGAACTGCAAAATGTTATTACTTATTTCGAAAGGCGTCTCCCGCAAACCGGAAAGTCGGTTAAATTGTCTGTCGAAGGCGACCGGAAAATTTGTGCCGCTATGAACTCCGAATTATTTGAATGGGTGATTGAAAACCTGATTAAAAATGCCCTCGATGCCATTGAACAAAAAGAGGGCTGGATTAAAATGCATGTTGCTAAAGTAAAGAAGAACGTTGAAATAGAAATTACAGACAGCGGGAAAGGAATAGATATGAAAAAAAGAAAAGATGTATTCAGACCCGGCTACAGCACTAAGCGCCGGGGGTGGGGACTCGGGTTGAGCTTGTCTAAAAGAATTATTGAAGGATACCACGGGGGGAAAATTTTCGTAAAGTCATCTGCCCAGGGCGAAGGAACGACTTTTAAAATTATCCTTAAATCCTGTTAACTCATCTCTAACATTTTATTTATCGGCAAAAGAGATTGTTTAATAATTTCACTGTCCAATTCAATTTCGGGCGATCTGTTTTTCATACACAAATAAAGTTTTTCCATGGTATTTAATTTCATATACGGACATTCATTACATGAACAGCTTTCCTCCTCCGGCGGTGCAGGAATGAATGTTTTTTCCGGCGCCGACTTTTTCATTTGATGAATTATTCCAACTTCAGTTGCAACTATAAATTTTTCCGCTTTATCTTCTTTAATAAATTTTAGCAGTTTACTTGTAGAGCCGACAAAATCCGCCCTTCTAAGAATCGGCTCTTCACATTCCGGGTGAGCAATTAATTTTGCACCGGGATTTTTAACCTGCAAATCAATAATTTTTCTTTCGCTGAATGTTTCGTGAACAATGCACGAGCCGTTCCACAGAAGCATATCCCTCCCGGTTTTTTTAATTAGATATTTACCGAGATTTTTATCCGGTGAAAAAAGTATAGGTTTATCTGCCGGAATTTGATTGATTATTTTCTCTGCATTACTCGAAGTACAAATAATATCGCTAAGCGCTTTTACATCCGCGGTGCAATTAATATAAGTGATAGCTACATGCCCGGGATGTTCTTCACGGAATTTTTTGAACTGCGGAGCCGGGCAGCTCTCTGCAAGCGAGCATCCCGCTTCGAGGTCGGGTAATAAAACAAGTTTATCCGGATTCAGGATTTTCGCTGTCTCTGCCATAAAATGTACCCCGGCAAATACAATAACATCGGCTTCCGTTTGCTTGGCTTTCCGGGCTAATCCCAAACTATCGCCGACAAAATCAGCTATATCCTGTATCTCCGATTCCTGATAATAATGAGCTAAAATAACAGCATTCAGCTCTTTCTTCAGTTTTTTAATTTCCTCTTCAAGATCGAGTGTGACATCAATCATATTTTCCATCCAATCATCCTAATTCTTAAATTCTGCAGGGCAGTTTTACTTGTAAATTTTACCGCCGAACGTTTGTTAACGTTTATATAATACAAAATTGAAGTATTTATAACATTTTTTCAACACAGAAAAAACGGCACTAAACTTGTTAAAATGTGTTCGAAATAGTTTAAGCATAGCATCCCTCCAATAATGACACACAAGGCTGCCAGGTTTCGCCCTCATAACTTGGCAGTTTTCCTCTTTTAAACCGAACAAAATTCTTTCATCATTTTCAGCGAATAGTAAATTTCATTTTTATTAGCCGGCACATCAATTAGTATTTTCCCATAATCTTTAATTAACACGAATAGCAGTCTGCCGTTTCTAACTTTTTTATCGGAATACATATAATTAAACGCAATATTATTTTCAATTCGCTGCAGGGATTTTGGGAGCGAAAGCAAACGCGGTACGGATAGCAACAATTCTAACTTCGGTTTACCCATTATTCCTAATTTGTTGGATAAGTACAACGAGGCAATTACTCCGGCAGCAACAGCTTCACCATGTTTAATACGTAAACCGAGAGCGCTCTCAATTGCATGTGCAAATGTATGGCCGAGGTTCAAGATTTTTCGTATGTTCTTTTTTTCAAATTCATCCTGTGCAACCACGCCGGATTTAATCATAGCACATTCATATATTATTTTTAAAATTTTATCTTTTTCAAGTAGAATTATTTCATCCAGGTATTTACTTATATAATCATAAAACTTTTTACCGGAAATAAACGAATACTTTACAATTTCACCTGCCGCAGAGATTATTTCTTTACGGGGCAGAGTTGATAAAAATTGTATGTCCGTAAAAACGAATTCCGGCTGATAAAACGAGCCGATAATATTTTTTTTCTTGTTAAAATTTATTCCGGTCTTTCCGCCAATTGAACTATCGATGCATGCAAGAAGAGTTGTGGGAACATGAACTAATTTTATCCCGCGCATAAAAGTTGCGGCTGCATATCCCGAAATATCACCCGTAACTCCGCCACCCACGGCAATAAGCATAGTGTCTCTGCCAAAGCCGTTGCCCAGCAGCGATTGATAAATCTTGTTAAGCCAATACACCGATTTAACTTTTTCACCTGATGGCAGAATGAAAAAGGCAATCTTTCCATCCCATCTATTAAAAACAGATTTTATTTTCCCAAGGTGATACTTAGCTGCATTTTCATCGATGACTAAAAAAATGTTCCGGGATAATTTTTCATCTACCATATTTCTTAATGCAGGAAGAATATTATTCCCGGTAAACACCGGATAAGTTTTACTTTGAGATTTTACAAGTATTTTTTTCAATTCAATTCCCGGTTTTAATTTCCGAACTTATTTTCAATCAGTCTTGCAATTTTATCGACTGTTTTACCGACATGCTCGTAATCGGTATCAATTATATAATCAGCTTCATTATAATACTTCTCCCGCTGGTTCAATAATTCCTTTATTCGCCCGATGAAATTTTCTTTTTTAAGCTCTTCCTCATTATCAAACAATAAAGCGGGTCTGTCTCTTTTAAAACGTAATCTGCTATAAGCTATTTCCGGTGAAGTCTTAAGGTAAATTAGTTTTCCGCTTGACTTAACTATCTCCCTATTTACCGCGCTCATCAATGCTCCGCCGCCAAGTGAGATAATTAGTTTGCTTCCGCGGGAAATTTCTGCTAAAGTATCGGTTTCTTTTTTTCTAAAATATTTTTCGCCATTAATTTTAAATATCCGGGCTACTTTTAATCCTTCTCTTTTTTCAATTTCCCGGTCGAGGTCGTAAAAATCCCACCCAAGTGTATTTGCCAGGATGGGAGCGATTGTGCTTTTACCGGAAGCCATAAAACCCGTTAAATAAATGATCTGTTTATTCACTGCTTCTTAAGTTGCATTTTATTCATCGTTTAAAATTAGTTGATTGAACCGTAAAAGAAAATTTTTATTAAAGAAAGAAAAAGGTCGATATTCAGAACTGGAAAACAACGCCTAACATAAATGTTATTCCATCCATATTTATTTTAGTTTCGAAAGGTTCCTGCGGCAGAGAAATCGGCTGTCCCGTATATTCTACTTCTTCCCTGTTGTAGCGGCTGGTTACTGTAAACTGAGGGTCCCTAAATTTCATTTGAAAACGAATCGCTAAATAATTAAGCGGAACATAATCAACAGAAGTTAAAACATGAATACCGATTGAATTATCATGCGAGATTGTAATTACTTCTGCATCGCCGATTTTCCTGATGAAATCACCGTAGTAATAGCCAACCCCACCGCCCATTAAAAATTTAAATTCCTCCGTAGAGAACGGGATAATATAATAAGCCGTAAATTCAATAGGAATCATTCTAAAACCGTCTTCAACATCTAATGTAACAACATCTCCGCCAATAAAAGCATCCAAATTGGGAGCTGTTTTTGTTGTTTTTACGTATTCCGTTGAAACCCCCAGGATTAGCGGCTCGCTTACTCTAAACCGGACATCGATACCCGGGTTAAATATATTTTCTATATCGAACGATTTGTTTCTCAACACTATATCTGCAGCGTTCGGGTTTAGAAATATCGATGCGGAAGTTGTATAAATGCCATAAACGGTTAAGCTAAAATCTTTACCGTTGTACTGTGCTAAAACCGGCAGATTTATCAGCAGAATAAGTGAAAATATTAACCGAGATTTCATTTGAACAATCAATTATAGTTTCAACTATTTTAAATTGAGTAAATAATCTAAAAAGAAAACCCCCAAACAACGCCTGGATCAGGAGAATCATTTGGGGGCAATTTAAAAATTAAAAAGGATTAATAACCGTAAAAGAGATACCTCTCATCCACAATGTCGGCTTTGGAATTAAGCTCGGTTAACCACTGGTTAACTACGGTTTGTTTTTTCTGTTGAATTATGTTATTTCTGATAGTAGAGCTTTGTGCAGCGTAAGCAGAAGAATCGTACGCTGTTTTTGAAATAACCTTTATCAGGTAGTAGCCCGTGTTCGATTTTACCGGTTCTGAAATTTTGTTTGGTTCCAATTTTAATGCTGTTTCGATGAAAGCATAATCCAATCCAATTCCCGGAATACTCGTTGTAGCATTGAATCTGCCGGTGTTTTTAACAGTTAACCTCGGATCGATCTTTTTAACTTTATTAAGATCACCGTTAATTTCTGCACGCAGATCTTCAGCAAAAGATTTGGCTATTTCAAATTTCTTTTCAATTAAGACAGCCGGTCTCATCTGTTCTTTCACCTCATCGAACGGAATAATGCCCCCGTCTTTTACTTCGGAAACCTGCGGTACAATAAATCCCTTCTGAATTTTATACACTTCGCCGATCGAGTTTAACCCGTTATCAAACGCGAATTCTACAACTCTTTTATTTATACCTAAACCCGGAATCGATACGGCATCTTCGGTAAAGTACCCGGTTTCCTGAACTTTATAATTCATCAAGTTCGCTTCCTTTTCAAACCCGTTTTTATCTGCAAGGTAAGCAAAATCCTTTGCATTGTTGAATCTTTCATCTTTAGTAGTTGCCGATTCTTTTACTGGATTAATGATTCTTTCAACAATATATTTTTTATTCGATATACCGGTTACCTTAATAATATGATAACCAAAAGATGTTTTAACAGGTTTTTGAACCACCCCGATTTTCCCGTTGAATACGGCTTCTTCAAATTCCTTAATCATCCTACCCCTACCGAACCAGCCAAGGTCTCCGCCGACACGGGCGCTTCCCGGGTCTTTCGATTTTTCTTTCGCAATCTCTTCGAAATTTCCGCCGGCAATTAACTCTTTATATATTTTATTAGCCTCTTTAAGATTTTCCTCATCGCTTCCGAATTGATTAATTAATATATGCGATGCTCTTCTCATCTCCTTTTTCGAAGGTATTACTTTCAGCAGGTGATACAGTGTTATTCCGTCAGGAGCAGCTACCGGTCCTACTAAATCACCAATTTTTGCAGATTGAATTTGTTTGATTCCTTCTGTAGAAAATGAGGATACATCGAGCGTATCAACAGAATAAGGTTTCGAAGAGTAAATACCGATATAATATTTGAAATCAGACGTATCTTTTGAAAAATTTGCTTTTACGTATTTAAGATTCTCGATGACAATTTCCGAATCTTTTGCCGAAGGTTCATCTTTGAAAAGCACAAACCTTAATTTTCTCTGAGGCTTCGCATCGTATTTGTCTATGTTGTCATCATAATATTTTCTTAAATCATCCTCGGTTAAATGGACTAATGAGTCGGGGAAAAGATTTTTGCTTATTAAAGTGTACTGGGCGTCGTTCACATAAATATTCTGATCTTTAAACTTTCTCAGCACTTCATCTTCACCGACAGTAACCGATGCAAGCAGCATACTTTGTAATTTGGAGAATTCAAGCTCATTGCGCACCCTGTTTTCAACCTGAATAAGAACTTCTTTATTCTGAGGATTATAAATTGCCTGTTCGTACATTTGCCTGTTAAAATTTCCCGTCGAGTCTATGAAATTCTGTTTAAGGTAAGCCGGAGGATTATCTCCCAAGATAACCGCTCTAACCTCTTCGTCCGATACTTCAATGCCCATCTTATCCATTTGCTGCTTGAGTAAAATCTCGTTAACCATTCTGCTCCAAACCTGATCTCTGAACTGCTCGGTATTTTCATCATCAACTTCCTTTCCGCTCTGCTGCAATGCCTGCCGTTCGGCTTCAATTCGCGACTGAAACTCTTTATAAGAAATATCCTGTCCATTCACAGATCCTACATTGTTAGACCTTCCACCCAGCGCTCGCATAACGTTTGAATCGGAAATAACCATAAATAATACAAACAATACACCAACCGTTAATATAAAGGCAGGAGCTAAGCTCCTCATCTTGGCCATCATAGCCATATCTTTTTCTCCATTTAAATTTAAAATTCAAGGTTTCAAAATAGAGACAGCAGTCTAAAAAATCAATGTACTTGGAGCTTATTTAAAATACTTTCTCTTATAAAATTAACTTTTAACCTTGCCGGACGACCATTGAGCAGGTAAAGCAATATTGACTTTGAAGACTTACAGCTATATTTTTCAATGTTATTTATAGATTAAGGATTACCACAAAGTGGAAAACACTAATTTTCTTTCACGCGTACCTATATTTTCAGACTTAAACCCGGAAACCATAGAGAAAGTATCTAAGTTAGGTACCGTGCGAACCTACCCGAAACAAAGTGTAATACTTTCTGAAGAAGATGCCGGGAGTGCACTATTCGTTATAATTTCAGGCAAAGTTAAGGTTGCCCGCTCAAGTAAAGATGATGCAAGCAAAGAGGTTATTTTGTCTATATTAAACCCGTCAGATTTTTTTGGAGAGATGGCGCTACTAGACGGTATGACCCGTTCTGCAAATGTTATTGCGTTGGAAGACTCGAAATTATTTATAATTCAACGAAACGATTTCCTGAATCTTTTAGAGCAGCATCCGGAAGTTTCTATAACACTGCTTCAGGAACTTACCCAAAGATTTCGTGCCGCCAGTATGAAAATAAAAGCTCTGTCGCTTAAAGATGCGGAAGGAAAAGTAGCAACGGTTATATTACAATTAGCAGATGATATCGGAAAGATTAAGCAGGGTGTCGTTGAAATTGAAAAACTTCCGTTCCAACACGACCTGGCAAATATGGCAGGAACTTCCAGAGAAACTATTTCACGAACGCTGCACTCCTTTGCTAAAAAAGGATTGATCGAGCTCGAGGGTTCAAAATTAAGAATTACAAACTACGAAACATTCAAAGATTTATTTAGTTAAATTTTAAATGACGAAGAGAAAAGTAGATTTACATTCACATACAAATCATTCCGACGGGGTTTATACCGCATCCGAATTGGTTGAAAAAGCAAAAAATGTGGGCATCGAGGTACTTAGCATAACAGACCATGATAGTGTTAATGCCCTTGAAGAAGCAAACGAAACCGGTAAAAAGCTTGGCATTGAGATAATTCCCGGGGTTGAGATCAGTTCTGACCTTAGAGGCGATGAAGTACACATTCTCGGTTATTTTATCGATCCTAAAAATAAAGAGCTTGAGCGTTATCTCAGCTTCTTCAGGGAAGAAAGGGTTTTGCGTGCCGGAAGGATAATTGATAAACTAAATAATCTTGGTTATGAAATATCTTTAGACGATGTTTTAAAAATAGCACAAAACTGTGCTGTTGGAAGACCGCATATTGCCCAGGCGATGTTGGAAAAAGGCATTGTATCTTCCTACTTCGAGGCATTTAATAAATTTATAAAGAACGGCGGACCCGCTTATGAAAGGAAAGTTCATCTTTCACCGCAAAGTGCATTCAAAATTATTGCGGATGCGGGAGGATTATCATTCATCGCTCATCCCGGAACTATGCCCGAAGGACTGATCAAAGAATTAATTGACGCCGGAGCCGATGGTATTGAAGTAATTCATCCGTCTCACAACAGTGATACAACAAAATTTTATCGCGGCATCGTTAATGAATATTTTCTTTTAGAATCCGGCGGTTCTGATTTTCATGGAGGGAAAAGAAATGATGATAATAATTTCGGCAAATATTATACTTCAATTATTGCAGTCGATGCTATGCACACCAGACTTATGAAAAACTCGGCTTGAAAAAAATAGTGGTGAAATCATTTTATCACTTTATAATGTTAATTAGTTTGTTATCTTACTTTATCAAATCATAACAATTAACGGAATTACGAACAAGAAAATTTTTACTTTACCTGTAAATAAAAAAGGCGTTCTTAATATGAAGTACAAAATAATTTTCTTATTCGTATTTACTATCTCCAATCTTTTGCCCCAGCAATTTTCTAATTGGAAGAACTTTACCGATATGAAGCTTGTGTCCGGTGTACAATTTTCAGATGGAGAAATATGGGCGGCAAGCGACGGCGGAGCGTTCAAATTTATTATAGATGAAAATTCCTTCAAAACTTTTACTAAAGCCGATGGTCTTCAGGGTATAACTCTTACCAGTTTAACAATTGATTCCAGCGGCAGGGTTTGGTTCGGAAGCAAAAGCGGTGTGCTGGATATTGTTAACGATAAGACCGGGTCTTTTAAAGTCATACTCGATATTGCAAATTCAAACCAAATAAACAAAAGGATAAATTATTTAAATACATTTTCGGATACTATTATAGTTTCTTCAGATTTTGGTGTCTCCTTAATCGATGCGAATTCTTTCCTGTTCTTCGATACATTTTTCAAGTTCGGAAATTTTACAACAAATACACGCGTAAACTACACAAACAAATTCGGCTTATTATATGTTTGTACCGATGAAGGCGTTGCCATTCAAAAGGAAGGTGCAACCAATCTTTCGGCACCGGAATCATGGAATGTTTATACTACCTCAAACGGCTTGCCTTCAAACAAAGCATTAAAAGTAATTAAATACCAGGGTGATATAATTGTTTCTACCGATAAAGGTCTTTCTAAATTCAACGGCGTTCTATGGCAGCCGTTTATTCAGCAATTTAACGATAAAGTAATTTCCGATTTGATTGCATCCGGAGACTCGCTGCTTATTCTATCCGAAAACATAATTTATATTTATAAGAACAACACCTTGCAGGAACTTTTTGCTCCTCAATTTCCAACATCCCGGTTTACTTTAAATAACGATGGAAATATTGTCGGTGCAACGAATAATGGAATACTTTATTTAACCGCCTCGTTGAGTGATTCTTACCTTGTTCCGAACGGACCGGCAGCAAACCAGTTTCCGAGTATTACCGTAGGGGAAAACGGAATTTTATGGTCTGCAAGCGGTAGAGACGGAGCGGGTGTAGGATTTTACACTTTCGATAAAAAAATCTGGAATAATTATAATAGAAATACTACCCCGGCTTTACCTAGTAACGATGTTTACCGGGTGTACGCATCACCGGATAACATTGGTTATCTGGGAACATGGGGACATGGATTCGTTAGAACAGATGAAACTAAATTTGAAACTTTTAACCAATATAACAGCGGTATGCAGGGCATTCCCGAAAACCCTGATTTCCTGGTTATCACCGGCTTTACAACCGACTCGCGGAACAACCTTTGGATTCTGAACTTTGCCGCTGCTGATAGAAAAACATTGAGTATGTTAACACCCGATAGTGTCTGGTACCACTTTTCAATTCCCGCTGCTCAAAACAGAACTTTGAATCAGCACTTTAATCTCGATATCGATCCTTACGATACAAAATGGTATAGCTCTAACGATGCATCGCGAAAAGGAATTTATTATTTTAACGAGATGAAAACTTACGACGACGCTTCGGATGACCGCTCGGGATTCTTCACTACTGTGGATGGGTTGAACAGCAATGAAATACGCTCTATTACAGTAGATAGAAGAGGAGATGTGTGGATAGGAACGGGTCTTGGCGTTAATGTTATTTCAAACACAAGTAGTATAACTTCCTCAAACGGAGAGGCACTAAGAATTTCTTCCGTGTTTTCCCTTCGTCAACAATCAATCAACGCTATAGCCGTCGATCCGTTAAACCAAAAATGGGTCGCGACTAATCAGGGCTTGCTGCTTGTGAATTCCGACGGTTCGAGACTCATAGCTGCGCTCGATTCTAAAAACAGCCCGCTTTTGTCTGATAAAATTATAAGCATTGCTATCGATGATAACGCCGGTATTGTGTATGCGGCTACAGAAAATGGTCTGACTTCGTTCGAAACACCTTTCATTAAACCTGCAGAATCATTCGATAAACTTTTTGTCTATCCTAACCCGTATTACATACCGGATGGTTCAAAATTACTAACGATTGACGGACTAATAAGAGATACGGAATTAAAAATATTAACCATCGACGGAAGAGTTGTATCGCAGTTTTTCTCTCCCGGAGGAAGAACCGCATACTGGGATGGAAGAGACGACGGCGGCAACCTTGTAAATTCAGGAGTTTACCTGATTGTTGCTTTCGACAGGGACGGTAATAATGTTGTTACGGGTAAAGTTGCAGTTCTCAGAAGGTAGATTTACTTTTATCCTTTATAATAATTATACGTTTCAATGATCGACTTAACCGGTATATCTCTGCAGTTCGGCGGAGAATATTTATTTAAAGATGTAAACTATAAAATTAACTCGGGCGACAGGATTTCTCTTGTCGGTTCAAACGGAAGCGGTAAATCATCTCTCTTAAAATTGCTCACCGGAGAACTTCAGCCCGAATCGGGAAAAATTTTAAAGCAGAATAGAATTTCTATCGGATACCTGCCGCAGGATAATATTATTCACAGCGGAAGCACTATTTTGGAGGAAGCATTAACAGCGCTGTCGGATATTATCTTGTTGAAAGAGAAAGAAGAAGAGATTACAACTGCATTATCCAATCAATCATTATCTGATGAGGAACAGCGAGATTTAGTAAATCAACTCGGCGAGGTTCATATTCGCCTGGAAGAACTTGGCTCCTACAGCGCCTCCGCAAATGTGGAAAAAATCCTGACCGGTTTGGGATTTGAAGTAAACGATTTTAACAGGTTAACCGATGAATTTTCGGGCGGCTGGCAAATGAGAATTGCGCTGGCAAAACTTCTTATTGCCCAAAACGATTTACTGCTGCTCGATGAACCTACCAACCATCTAGATCTCGATTCGCTCGAGTGGCTGATTACTTTTCTTAAAAATTATAAGGGCGCTTTAATTGTCGTTTCGCACGATAAACATTTCTTAAACGAAGTAACTTCTAAAACATTTGAGATTTTCAACCGGGAGTTCTCAGTTTATAACGGTGATTATACTGCATATCTGAAATTCAAAGAAGAAAGAGATCAACAATTAATCCGCAAGCGTGAACTTCAGCAAAAACAAATCAAAGAGACAAAAAGATTTATAGAAAGATTCAGGTATAAAAACACTAAAGCCAAACAGGTACAAAGCAGGATAAAACAATTA
>BDSV01000038.1 GCA_002898075.1 bacterium BMS3Abin03 | reverse complement strand
GAATGGTTGACGCCGGTTTCTACCAGGTAAGCTTTGACGCTTCTAACCTGCCGAGCGGTATTTACCTGTATAAATTAGAAGCTCCGGGCTTTGTTCAGATTAAGAAGATGATGTTAATGAAATAAAATTGTAAATAATTTATTTCATTATTTTATTTTTCAGAGCCGCTTTCTTTTAGCGGCTCTTTTTTATTGTTCGGAATTAGAGTTGTTGCAAGAAAGGAATATTCATATTATATTTGTCCCGCTAATTCATAAAAATTCAACAGGTTTTTTTTAATAATATAATGATAATAACGCGGGAGTAGCTCAGTTGGTAGAGCATCACGTTGCCAACGTGAATGTCGCGGGTTCGAGTCCCGTCTCCCGCTCAAATAAATCCACGCAATGTGGATTTTCTTTTATAAAGCATTTTGTGAAAATAAAAAGTAATTTAAAATTATCATTTCTAATAATATTGGCAGCGCAGTACCGAATTATCGGTATCTAAGGCGAAGGTAATGAATATGTTTAAATTATGATTGTTCTTCCTGTTTTTCTATGGCGGCGTAGCCAAGCGGTCTAAGGCGAAGGTCTGCAAAACCTTTATTCGTCGGTTCGAATCCGACCGCCGCCTCAAAAAACATTTAATTTACAGTTTTTACTAATCTCTCATCGCATTCCAAAACCGATTAAAATAATAAATGAGTCCACTCTAAAAAGTCGGTATTCGTGAGTGTCATTCGTGCGCAAGTTGGAATTTGAAGAATTATCGGAACTTTAGATTCCCGTTTTGCTTTGTAGCGCGACTTTTAAGTCGCAATTCTTAAGATAAATAGCGAGCTGAAGCTCGCTCTACAAGTTTGATTTTAATTTTAACACAGTCTTTAAAAGTCGGGGCAATTAAGTTGACGCACATACGACTAAGGACGGGATTAAAAATTAGGTCAATTTTATCCTATGAATTGCAAAATATTATTTCGCTTTTATTTCTTGACATAAAAAACAAAAATATTGTTAAGGATAATATTCTGATCTCCGATTTATCGGAATCAGATTGACAAATATTAGTTCTGCAGCATACTCTTCATTCCGGTGATATCGAGTAACAGGTCGTTCCTACGGAAGTTTGATTTTTCCTTTTCTATTCTTTCACGTCACTTCCCTGCCGTGCTATGCTTTCTTAATTTTATGAGAAAGATATTCAATAGCTGCCTTGAGCTTAATTTTATTTCACACATCGTTCCTGCATTTTACCCTCTTTTAAGTAAAACAATATTACAAATCCTTAGTATATTGTGTATTATTATTTGCAGGATTTATCATTTCCAAATTTTTATGAATTATTTAATCAGTATAACAATGGGGTATCTGTTAGGTTCAATTCCTACTGCTTATTTACTGCTGAAGAACTCCAGGGGTATAGATATTCGCCAAACCGGTTCAGGAAATGTTGGTGCGTATAATTCATTTGATGTCAGCAATTCAAAATTAATTGGATTAACTGTTTTGCTGATCGATGCTGGAAAAGGGGCATTAAGTGCTTATTTAGCTATTCTAGTTTACGGAGATGTATTTATCTACCCGGCTGTAGCAGGTATTTTTGCTATTTTTGCTCACTGTTATAATCCATGGCTAGGATTCAGCGGCGGAAGAGGATTGGCAACATTTGCCGGCGTATCCATTATTATATTTCCCTATCTGCTAATAGTATGGATTGTTTTATGGACGATATTTTATATTATAAAAAGGGATATTCATTTTGCTAATATCGGGGCAACGGTCATGTCGCTTATTCTCATATTTAACAGTCTCGATATCGCTATTAAATATGCGAACCCAAAACCCGGCAGCGCATCTACACTTATTCTTTTTACAATGACCGGATTGATAATTATATTTATAAAACATATTGAACCGTTAAAGGAATTAATTAAAGATCAAAAAATAATTAGGATGAACAGAAATGAGAAGAATTAACAAATTATTACTGCTTTTTATTACTGTTGTTGCTTTCGCTGCAATTTATCTTTTTGTTGATAATAATTTTAATAAAACCGGTAAAGATTTAGAAATTAACAAACCCGGCGTTAATCTTACTGATTATCAGAATAAAGATAAACTAAACAGCGCTGTTACAAATTCAAGAAAAAATATAATTACCGAAACAGTTAAAAAAGTCAGCCCTGCAGTAGTAGGCATTAGCGTAATAGAAATTCAAAAGGTTCAAAACCCGTTCGGTTCCTTCTTCGATGACCCTTTCTTCAAACAATTTTTCGGTAACCATGGCGGCTCAAGAAGCCGTGAAGTAAAAGAGCTTGGCTCGGGCTATATCATTTCTCCCGATGGATTTATTGTTACCAACGATCATGTTGCCGGTAATGCGACCCAAATAAAAGTTTCGCTTACTAACGGTCATACATACGATGCCAAGCTGGTCGGTTCCGATCCGGTTTCTGATATAGCATTGCTCAAAATTGACGGTGATAATCTTCCATACTTAACAGTAGGCAACTCTGACGATATCATTATAGGAGAATGGGTAATTGCTCTCGGCAACCCTTTCGGTTTATTCGAAATAAATGATCAACCGACTGTTACGGTAGGTGTTGTAAGTGCATTAGGAATGAACCTGGAACCGTTGAACGAAAGATATTACCTTAATATGATACAAACCGATGCGGCAATTAACGGCGGCAACAGCGGCGGTCCTTTAGTAAACGGTCTCGGCGAAATTATCGGGATGAATACTCTTATTTTTACAGCAGGCAGCCAGGGAAATATCGGGCTTGGTTTTGCAATCCCGATAAATAAAGTAAAGAAGATAATTGCCGAGCTAAAAGAAAACGGAAAGATAGATAGGAATTTTGAAATCGGTATGCGCATTCAGTCCATCGATGAAAGCATCGCCAAGTATTACAATCTTGAAAGAACCAGGGGTGTTATTATTACTAAAGTCTATAGAGGAACCCCTGCCGATAAAGCCGGACTTCAGGAAGGTGATATTATCTTAAAAATTAATAATTATATAATCAACGATGAGAATACTATATTCGGTGTTTTCTATGAATTCAGAACCGGGCAGGTTATTAATCTGAAGATTTTGAGGGATGACGAGCTGATGACGAAATCGATGAAACTGGAGCCGAGAAAATGATCGAACGATATACTTTACCTGAAATGGGTAAGATATGGCAAGACGAGTTCAAGTTTTCAACCTGGCTGAAGATTGAAATCCTTGCGTGCGAAGCCCGCGCTGAATTAGGTGAGATACCCAAAAAGGATGTCGATACAATTAAAGCCAAAGCCAAGTTTGATGTTAAAAGAATTCTTGAAATTGAAGAAACTACAAAACACGATGTTATAGCATTCTTAACAAACGTAGCCGAATATGTTGGTCCGGCTTCGCGTCATATTCATTACGGAATGACTTCATCCGATATTCTTGACACTACGCTTTCATACCAGATGAAAACTGCCGGCGAATTGTTATTAGAACGACTTTTTGAATTAAAGGACGCTCTTAAGAAAAGAGCAGTTGAACATAAACAAACTATTTGCGTGGGCAGGTCACACGGAATTCATGCCGAGCCGACTACAATGGGTTTAAAGTTTGCTCTCTGGTTCGAAGAGGTTAAACGCGATATAAAGAGACTTGAAAACGCGATTGATAACATCAGTGTCGGGCAAATTTCGGGCGCAGTAGGAACGTTTGAACATCTATCACCAAAAATAGAAGAATTTGTTTGCAATAAAATGGGTTTGAAACCGGCTTCTATTTCTACACAAATTATTCAGCGAGACAGGCATGCTGAGTATATGACTACTCTTGCTCTAATCGGCTCTACGCTTGAGAAAATTGCCGTTGAAATAAGACACCTGCAAAGAACTGAAGTACTGGAAGCGGAAGAATATTTTTCGAAAGGACAGAAGGGTTCGTCGGCAATGCCGCACAAAAGGAACCCGATTGTGAGTGAACGAATAGTGGGTCTCGCACGTGTGCTGAGGAGTAATTCAATTACATCTCTCGAAAATGTAGCATTATGGCATGAACGGGATATCTCACATTCTTCCGCTGAGCGCATTACGATTCCAGACAGTTGTATTGCCCTTGATTATATGCTTAACATGATGGCAAAATTAATTAATAATCTTATTATTTATCCTGAGAATATGATTAAGAATCTGAATATCACTCGAGGTTTGATTTTCTCACAAACAGTTCTTTTAAAACTTATCAATAAAGGAATAACAAGAGAAGATGCATATAAGATTGTTCAAAATGCTGCAATGAAGGTTTGGGAAGATAAAAATAGAAATCTAAAAGAGGAACTTTTAAAATCGGATGAAGTGAAAGAGTATCTTTCAAATAAAGAAATTGATGAAGCTTTTGATTACAACAAAATGCTCAGCAATGTTGATTATATTTTTAACAGAACAATTTATGCCGATTAATTATAATACTACATACCTTTTAATTACCGGTCATCAAACGCAGGTGTTTTCTTAATTTAATTGTTATAACGTTGTCGGTACATTTATAAAAAGATGTAAAAATAAATCAATTTAACTCATAAATAAATATTTATATATTATAAAATTGATAAAGAAAAACAAAAAACTGGCTAATTTTATGAAATTATTCTTAATAGCAATATTAATTGCAGTTGCAGCAAACTTTTACTTTGCAAATACTTCCCAACCGCTAACCGGAATAGAATATAGCGGTTTGGATACATTAAAACCGGTTGAACCAAAACCATATTATATGCTGGAAGACCAGTTAATAAGCACAATGCTTTCGCGTTATCATTATAAAAAGTTCGATCTTAATGATTCGCTCTCTTCTGTCATTCTCGATCGTTACGTTAAATCGTTAGACTATAATAAAAGCTACTTTTTACTTTCAGATATTGAAAACTTTAATAAATACCGGTATGAACTTGATGACGTTATTAAATCGGGTGATGTAGAGCCATTTTATAACATCTTCAATGTATATTTATTGAGACTGCGTGACAGGATAGAATATATTGATACGATTTTCAATAAAGAATTCGATTATACACTTGATGAGAAATTTATGTTTAACCGGGATAACGCACCGTGGGCAAAATCAGAAAAAGAACTAGATGAAATATGGCGAAAGCGAATTAAGAACGATGCTCTTTCACTTAAGCTAAACGGAAAATCGTGGGAAGAAATAAAAAAGAATCTTTCCAGTAGATATAACAATTACTCGCAAATTCTTATGCAGTATCATAGTGAAGATGTTTTCCAGTTAGCGATGAACTCATTCACTCAAACAATCGATCCGCACACAAATTATTTTTCCCCTATTACTTCTGAAAATTTTAAGATCGATATGAGTCTTTCGCTGGAAGGAATAGGCGCACGTTTACAATATGACGACGGATATACAAAAGTTGTCGAAATAATACCGGGCGGTCCTGCCTTCAAATCTAAAAAGCTTCACGTTGATGATAAAATAGTTGCGGTTGCACAGGGTGACAGCGGTGAGTATGTTGATGTTGTCGGCTGGAGAATTACAGACGTAGTTCAGCTTATCCGCGGACCTAAGGGAACAACTGTGAGATTACAAATATTACCCTCGGATAGAGGGTTAAGCCATGAACCATTTAAGCTAAGCTTAGTACGCGATAAAATAAAATTGGAAGATCAATCGGCAAAGAGTTCTGTTATCGACGTGGAAAATAACGGGAAGAATTATAAAGTAGGTGTAATTACAATACCTAAATTTTACAGCGACTTTGAAGGACAGCTCAGAGGGGATAAAGATTTCAGAAGTACGTCGAAAGATGTGAAAAAACTCCTTAAAGACCTGGAGAAACAAAATGTTAACGGTGTTATAATTGATTTGCGAAACGACGGCGGCGGTTCCTTAATGGAAGCAATTAAAGTAACCGGGCTTTTTATAAAAACCGGTCCCGTTGTTCAGGTTAAAAATACTGCCAATAGTGTTGAGGTTGATAAAGATACCGACCCTGAAATAGTTTACGACGGACCTCTTGCCGTTTTAGTAAATCGTTTTAGTGCATCTGCATCCGAAATATTTGCCGGGGCTATACAGAACTATGAAAGAGGTGTGATAATAGGAGAGAACACTTACGGTAAAGGGACAGTTCAAAATTTAATCGATCTAAACAAAATAACTAATACTCATAATTATAAATTCGGGCAGTTGAAATTAACCATTGCAAAATTTTATAGAATTGACGGAAGCAGTACTCAAAGAATCGGTGTTACACCCGACATACAATTTCCATCCGCTGTTGACCCGAAAGAGTTTGGAGAAAGCAGTGAACCCAGTGCGCTTATATGGGATCAGATTTCACCAACCACCTATACACCTTTTGCAGATTTAACATCGGTAATTCCCAAACTAAAACAATTATCGAAACAGCGTACCGATATTGATCCGGAGTTTAATTATATACGTGAAGACATCAAAGAGTATAAAGAATCAAAAAATGATCTGTTTGTTTCGCTGAATGAAGAAGTAAGAAAAACCGAGAAAGATGAACGTGAAGAGAGAAAATTCCAAAGAGAAAATGAAAGAAGAAAAGTTAAAGGTTTAAAACTGCTTGAGAAGGGTGAAACTCCGCCTGAGAAAGAAGAAGAACCTGTTGATCCGTTCCTTATGGAGAGTGCACATATAATAACAGACATGGTTTCGCTAACGGTCGGTTAATCAGACCATAATTTCTTTTAATAATTTTTCCTCGGCAACAGGAAAGACGGTTTCCTTGTATGGAAAATCGAGATCGTTGTGCATTATATATACTACCGGTTTGTATAACGGCTGCGAGAAGCGGATAAAATCTTCCATTATCGCTTCAATACTTTTATCAATTAGAACATTTGGAATCGATCTGATTAACCTGGTTTTTATTATTTGTTTTGGATCACCGTTAACCCATTCCCATTTTATATCATACAAATAAACATTTAAAACTTCTTTAGCGTTATCGTTAAGTGTAAAATACCCCATACCCCTGTAATTCAAATCTGAATTTAATCTATCAACTATAATGTTATCTTCAACAAATTCTTTAATTACTAGTCCTTCTTCCATTACCGGACGATTTAATTTTAAAGCCCATTCAACAAAGTCTAATAAAAGATTTAACCGGGAACTTAATTGCTGCGCCTTCTCGAAAACAATGTATTTATGATTTATAACTTTTGGTCTGGCTTCTTTTTCGAGCCACCATTTAGATTCTAAATTTTCCTGAAGGATTTCCTGCAGCTTTTCATTTAATCTAACCGATTGATCTAATTGTGGATAAAGTTTATTCTTTCTAAAACTTCTTTCCCACTCTTTAAAACGGCTTAAAAGTGTATATTGATTTAATTCCCAATCGGAATTTGTAGAGGTTAACTTTTTTACATCTAGTTCGGTCATTTTTAATTGCAATATTTTATTACTGTTTTTGGTAACCATATACTCCAAAAGCTTGCCAAAAATGTCCGGCGGTGGTGCTATAGTAATATTATTATATTGATACATTTTTATGCAATATTTTCCTGTCAAAATGTTTGGGTCAGGTAATTCTAACATAAAATGTTTGATGAGATGTTTTGAAGTGGGATTTTCTCAAAAGTAAAACTTTTCTGATAAGCAAAAAAGGAACGGAAAAAAATACCGTTCCTTGTAGAAAATAAATAGATACTCCGGTTATATATCGAACTTGATACCCTGGGCAAGCGGTAAATCTGACCCAAAGTTTATCGTGTTGGTTTGTCTTCTCATATAAGCTTTCCATGCATCGGAACCCGATTCCCTGCCGCCGCCTGTTTCTTTTTCACCCCCGAATGCGCCACCGATTTCCGCACCCGAAGTTCCTATATTCACGTTTGCAATACCGCAATCGGAACCGTTTGCTGATAAGAATTTTTCGGCTTCTCTTAAATTATTAGTAAAGATGGCTGAAGATAATCCTTGAACTACACCGTTCTGCAACGCTATTGCATTATCAACATCACCATTATATTTAATAAGGTAAAGTATCGGTGCAAAGGTTTCCTCCTGTACGATTGGGTAGTTATTTTCTGCCTCAACTAAAGCAGGGACAACATAACAACCGGATTTATATCCTTTACCCGAAAGCACCTTGCCGCCGTAAACAATTTTACCGCCTTCTTTCCGTGCTTCCTTTAATGCAGCAATAAATGCATTAACAGCATCTTTATCTATCAACGGACCGACATGGTTTTTTACATTTAACGGGTTGCCTATTTTCAAACTTCTATACGCTTTTAATAATGATCTTTTTACTTTATCATATATTTCTTCATGAATAATTAATCTTCTTGTTGTAGTGCATCTCTGCCCGGCGGTTCCGACTGCACCGAAAACAATTGCGGGTATTGCCATTTTCAAATCTGCATCGGGTGTTATTATTATAGCATTATTGCCGCCAAGTTCAAGAATAGTTTTTCCGAATCTTTTCGAAACAACTTCTGCAGCGTGCCTGCCTACAGTGGTAGAACCGGTAACGGAAATAAGCGGAATTCTCTTATCGTTAAGGATCTTCTCCCCTATTGTCGAACCGCGCCCGATTACCAGGTTAAATATTCCTTCCGGCAGTTTATTTTCTTTCAGAACTTCCGAGATTATATTTTGTGTAGCAATTGCCGATAGCGGAACTTTCGATGATGGTTTCCATAAATTCACATCTCCGCATACAGCCGCAAGCATAGAATTCCACGCGTAAACAGCTACCGGAAAATTGAACGCAGAGATAGTTGCAACAACTCCAAGCGGATGATACTGATCATACATTCTATGCATGGGTCTTTCTGATTGCATTGTGAAACCGTAAAGCTGGCGCGATTGACCGACGGCAAAATCGCAAATGTCAATCATTTCCTGCACCTCGCCCAATCCTTCCTGAAGAGATTTTCCCATTTCGAATGAAACCAATTCACCTAACGGCTCTTTATACTTTCTTAACCGGAGCCCAATTTGTCTAACAATTTCACCGCGTTTCGGTGCAGGAACATTTTTCCAATAAGAAAAAGCTTTGCCGGCAGTTTTTAAAACTTTATCCATATCTTTTTCAGATGCCTGATAGACGGATGCTATAAATTTACCCGTTGCCGGCGAATAAATTTTCAATTCGCCCTGACCTGTGGTTTTATTCCACTTTGCACCCGTTGAAGTACCGAAGTTTCTGCTTTTAATTCCTAATTTCCTAAGAAAATCCATTTCTTACTCCTTCTGTGATTAAAATGATAAACAATATTTTTAACTAAATAATTGAAGTTACACAAATGGATATTTTGTCATATTGAGCGAAGCGAAATATCTCAAAGTAATTCTAAATCGCATTATTGAGATTCTTCATCCCGTCCTGCCTTTAATCGTCAGGTCGGGATTCAGAATGACAAGTTTGCATAACTTCAGTAAATAATAAATGATTTATAATCCTAAAACAAAAATAGTCAGGTTAATCAATCTTTCAAAAGTGAGCAATTATTTTAGCACCGGCATAAATTTTCTCTTGGAAAAATGAAATTCAATTTTTAGTTTTTCCATGTAAATAAATTGCAATTTTGCGATTTTCAAAAAAATCAATAAAAATATCAATACCTATTATGAATTGCTCGCTTCTTAGCTATTTCGTATCCAATTTCGAAAACGTATTCTAATACTATTTGCATATCGAAACTGGCACTTCATTTGAATAATATTAATTTTTAATCGGAAAACAATTTACAGGCAATAAAATGTTTAAAGATACAACTCTTACTCCCGTCGATCAGGTTCATAAGGTTATCGGTAAATATATGCTCGCCGACGGCTTTGAAATTATATTTGATACTAAAAACAGCTATCGCAATAAATTAGTCGATGCAAGAAACGGCGATAAGTATATAGACTTCTTCACATTTTTCGCATCTTCTCCTTTGGGTATTAATCATCCGAAGTTAGATTCGAAAGAAGTAAAAGAAATATTGGGCGAGGTTGCCGTTAATAAACCATCAAACTCAGATATCTATACAAAATATATGGCTGATTTTGTGGCGACTTTTGGTAGGATTGCAAAACCGGATTACATGAAATATCTTTTCTTTATTTCGGGCGGTGCTCTTGCGGTAGAGAACGGTTTAAAAGTCGCTTTCGACTGGAAAGTTCAGAAGAATTTTCAAAAAGGTATTAAAGAAGAAAAAGGTTACCAGGTATTACATTTTAAGGAGGCATTTCACGGACGAAGCGGTTATACACTTTCGCTGACTAATACCGATCCCGTTAAGATAAAATACTTTCCTAAATTTAATTGGCCAAGAGTAACCAACCCGAAAGTTACTTTCCCTCTCAACGATCATCTCGATGAAATTATCGAGCTTGAAAAGAACGCTATAAATGAAATTAAAACTGCTATTAAAAATAACCCTGATGATATTGCTGTAATTATTATAGAACCTATTCAGGGAGAAGGCGGTGATAATTTTTTCAGAAAAGATTTTTTTGAAGAACTGCGCGCAATAGCCGATGAAAACGACATCCTTTTAATGTTTGATGAAGTACAAACAGGATTCGGCTTAACAGGAAAAATGTGGGCAGCAGATCATTATGTTAAGCCCGATATTATTTCATTCGGTAAGAAAGCTCAGGTTTGCGGAATAATGGTTTCCGGCAGAGTGGATGAAGTAAATAATAATTGCTTCCATGTATCGAGTAGAATAAACTCTACATGGGGCGGAAATCTTGTGGATATGGTTCGCTCGAATTTTATAATGCAAATTATTAAAGAAGAAAATTTAGTGGAGAACGCCGCTGAAAGAGGAAATTATTTACTCGGCAGACTCGAAGAAATCCAGGTTCAGCATCCCGAGCTTATAAGTAATGTAAGAGGTTTGGGATTGATGTGCTCATTCGATTTACCGGATGAAGGGCTTCGCGATCAATTCAGAAAAATGAGTTATGAAAAAAAATTGTTGATTCTCGGCTGCGGCGAAAAATCAATAAGGTTCAGACCGTCGCTAAACATTACAGATAATGAACTGGAAGAGGGCTTGCAAATAATCGAAAAAGTTCTCAAATTAATGTTGTCTAAAAATTAATTAAAGGTTACACTACTTGCAGTAAACGGTTCCGCTTTTGGAGCCGTTTCTATTTTAAAGTATTTTAGTATTGATGAACGGCAAGCTTTACATAGTGAGCACACCTATTGGTAATTTAAAAGATATTACATTCCGCGCACTCGAAACGTTAGAGCAATCTGATTTTATTGCTTGTGAAGACACCCGCGAAACTTCCAAGTTATTAAAGCATTATAAAATCAGTAATGAATTAGTATCCTTCAATGCATTTTCAGAAAAAAGAAAAATCCCTCTTGTAATTAAAAGATTAAGGCAGGGTGAGAACTGTGCGCTAGTCTCCGATTCCGGAACCCCGGCAATCTCCGATCCCGGTATCAGGTTGATTTCGGAAGCAGAAAAAGCAGGCATTACAGTTATACCCGTTCCGGGAGCTACTGCACTTATTACCGCACTTACAATTAGCGGGCTTCCAACAGATTCGTTTGTATTTGAGGGCTTCATTCCGCAGAAAAAAGGCAGACAGAAAAAACTGAAGGAATTGTCAGAAGAGAAACGAACCATTGTTCTTTACGAATCAACCTACCGGATTGTAAAACTTATTGGCGAATTAGAGCAATATATGCCCGGAAGATTCGTTGTTGTCTGTAGAGAGCTAACGAAAAAATTTGAGGAAACCTGGCGCGGCTACCCGGGTGAATTAAAAAAAGATATTAGCGATAAAATAACCAAAGGTGAGTTTGTGGTTGTTATTGCACCGAAGAACTGGATAGTATAAAATCCATGGCAGTTTTTTCCGCCACTAATTTCACTGATTAACACTAATTATTTCAATCCTCGCTGTCATATTTAATTAAAGATTTTACCTGATACCCTTTTAGTTTTTCTATTCCGTTCAGAAATGTAAGTTCGATAATAAAAGAAATTAAAACCACTTCCCCTCCCAATTTTTCTATCAACTTTGCCGCTGCTTCTGCAGTTCCGCCTGTAGCAAGAAGATCATCGTGAAGAAGCACTTTATCTCCTTTACTTATAGCGTCTTTGTGTATTTCAATTTTGTCTTCGCCGTATTCCAATTGATAGATTTGAGATGCTGTTTCGGCAGGAAGTTTACCTGGTTTTCTAGCAGGGATGAATCCAACTTTCAGTTTCTGTGCTAACATTCCGCCAAAAATAAATCCGCGGGATTCTATTCCAACTACTTTATCTATTTTTATTCCATCACAAAAAGATAGCAATTCATCCAAAGTTTTACCGATTGCTGCAGGTTCTTTTAGTAATGTAGTTATATCTCTGAACATGATTCCCTTAATAGGAAAATCCTTTATGCTCCGAATATATTTTTTTAATTCTTCAGACATTGCTCCACCTATTTTTTAATAAATGATTCTAATCCTTTTTTGAAATCAGCAGAACCCCGGCTAACAGCATTTAATCTAATACAATAATTAACTGCGTCCTCTACTGATAAATTTGAAACCGTATTTATCATACTTTTTGTTAATTGCATACTAAAAGCAGAGTTTTTTAGAATATTTGACGCTACTTCCAATGCACCGTCTAAGACATTATTATATAGGAAATTAGCAAGACCCAGCTCATAAGCTCGTTTACCATTAATTATTTCACCTGTTAAAAGTAATTGTTTTGCAATACCCTCACCGATTCTTTTAATAATAAAGATAGAAACAATTGCAGGGATAAAACCAATTTTAACTTCGGAATACCCAAATTTTGAATGATCCGGATGTGCCACAATTAAATCACATACAGTAGCTAAACCGCAGCCTCCCGCAATTGCTGCTCCGTTAACTGCCGCAATTGTAGGTTTAGGAAATTTGTAGATCATCAGAAATAATTCGGCTAATTCCCCCGAGTCCTTTTCATTTTCAACCGAGGAAAAACGGCTTAATTCTTTTAGATATTCTAAGTCTGCTCCTGCACAAAATGCTTTCCCTTCGCCGGTTATTATAACAGCTTTTACATTTTCATCCTTCTCTGCTTCTTTTAACTTTTCTTTAAATTGTTTTATCAGTTCGGGATGAAGAGCATTTCTCTTTTCCGGTCTGTTAAGAATAATTATTGCTGTATTTCCCTTTAAAACGTATTTAATCATTTTGTATTACTACTTATTAAGAAATTTTATAAATGCTTGTTCATCAAAACAATTTATTACTTCTTCAGGTTGAAGACCGGCTTTGCGCGCAACCATTATACCATATTTTGTATAAAGTATATCTTCGGTTGAATGTGCATCGGGATTGATTGAGAATAAACAACCTTTCTCTCTCGCATAATAGATCAATCTCCAATCCAGATCCAACCTACGCGGGTTTGCGTTTATCTCTATCGCAGTATTGTTTGCTGCGCAAGCCTCGATTATTTTTTTCATATCTACTTTATACGGCTCCCTCGAAAGAAGCAGTCTTCCTGTTGGATGCCCCAACAAATTTGTATGAGGATTTTCAACTGCTTTAATAATTCTTCGGGTCATCTCCTTTTCTTCAAGATTAAAAATAGAATGAACGGAAGCAACTATGAAATCGAAGTTAGAAAGGAATTTATCATCATAATCCAAATTCCCGTTCTTCAAAATATCGGATTCTATACCGTGAAATATAGTAAAGTTTGTTTTACCGGATACTTTTGCAATTTCTTCTTTTTGCTTCAGCACTCTTTCCTCGGTCAATCCGTTTGCATAAAAAGCCGATTTACTGTGATCGCAAACCGCGGCGTATTCGAAATTCAATTCCTTAGCTTTTAAAATCATTTTTTCTAATGTATCACGCCCATCAGAATTAGTTGTGTGGAAATGAAGCATCCCTTTAAACTGTTCAAAAGAAAGAGTTGAATTTTCCTCTAACTTTTTATTTTTGACTGAAAAGAATTCTTCTTCTCTCATTTCCGGAATGATAAAGCTAACATTCAGCGATTTGAAGATCTCTCCTTCATTGCTTCCTTTATTCCGCTCCGGATTATAATTTAGTTTTTTAAGAAATTGTTCCGAACCGGTAGTTTCAAAAAGTCTGCTTGCATATTCTTCTTCAGATAGTACAGGGAACAAATATACAGGAACTGGAAAATCAGCTTGAATAATTATTTTATCATCACTTCCATTAATTTTTATTTTGTTTTTAAGTTCGCTTTTTAATGCAGTAACATCGTTACAGAGAGCTACAATTTTTATGGATGAGATCACCTCCAAACATCTTCGCAGTTCACCTGTTACTTCATGTTTCCGTATTGTTTTTATTTCCGAAAGAAGACCGGATATTTCATTGTAAAATTTTTCAGCGTGATTCAGCAAAACATATTTACTGTAGATTTTCAACTTTTCAATTTCAGCGAGAATTTTATCCTGTGTAGTTTGCCCGAAACCCGGTAATAATTTAAGACGATTTTCTTTGCAAGCATATTCAAGCTCACCAATGTTCGTAATTCCAAGTTCATCGTAAAGCACTTTTATTTTTTTAACGCCAATCCCTCTAACGAGAAACAATTCTTCAATCCCATCAGGAACAGAAGCAAGCAAGTTTTCATATTCGGTTGACTTTCCTGTTTCTGCATATTCATAAATTACCGATTGCAGCCCCTTCCCTATTCCTTTAATATTTCCAAGCGATTTTGTTCTGATGAGTTCATCGAGGTCATCTTCGAGTCTGCGTAATACATTTGCACCATTCCGGTAAGCACTTACTTTAAACTTATTCTCCCCATTAAACTCCATAAGGTTTGCCATTGATGAGAGAAGTTTTATTATTTCTTTTTTGTCAGCCATTATCCAAAAATTTTAACTATTAAATAAATCTGCACATAAGTTGAAGCAAATGCAAAAATGCCGCCTCCTAAAACCTGCCCTAACGTATGACATTTAAGTTGAACTCTAGACCATCCTATTAAAATTACAATTAACGTAAACAAAAGAGCTGCAGGACCGAAAAGATAAGTTACTGCAGCTAACGGACCCGCTGCACCCATTGTGTGTGCGCTTATCTTCCAGCTCCTGTTTATTAAAACAGTAATTAACGTATTTGAAATATAACAAAACCAAAAAGCGATTGAAATAATGTTTACATTAAAAATTATAAGTATAATAAATCCAACTACAAAAAAAAGAACGGATATCAGCATCGGAACAGTTCTCTCTTCTTTAACCGAGGCATCTATATCTACTATTAATCCTTTCTTCCGGTAATGAAGAAATAAAATAATGGGAGCGATAAAACCAAAGACCAATGCAACAAAAATTGTAGCCATTTTTTTTAACGGATCGTTTTCTAATATAATTGCAAACAGCACAAATATTATAAGTGTAAATGAAGGCGGGACAAACAGCGTTGAAACAATGCGGGCTAAATTATTTTTAAATTTCTGCAATATTATTATAGACGAAAATGTAAGAAGATTAAAACTACAGCTTTAATTTACAAAGAATTATCCTTTTCCGTTCGAGTTTCTCTTTACAGTATTATCTATCTCATTTTTGTTTTTCGGATTAAAGTAATTTATGAATTACCCTCCAAATATTAACCAAATAGTTTATAAATTAGGTCTTGTACTTTGGGATTTGATTAGGTTAATTAGATCAATTAGGTTAATTAGAATTTTTAAACTATAATAATGTTAAAATATTTACAGGATCGATTTACTATTCAATTTACAGTTTATAGCTTGCTTCTTTATGTTTTCTCAGGAATTCCAGATACTTCAGCAGGGTTTCTTCAACACCGCTGTACTCTGTATATTTCATCAGTTCGGCTCTGATTTTTGATGCGTTGTATAAACCTTTTAAATAACCCGTATAAAATTTTCTGTGTTCTAAAACTGCCCGTTTTTCCCCCTTTACATTAATAGCTAATTTGAGATGCCTGAGACTGCTTTTTATTTTTATCTCTTCATCAATTACTGTTTGAATATTTCCCGTCTGCATTATTTCCTTTGCTTCGAGGAAAATCCATGGATTGCCGATAGCGCCGCGTGCAATCATTACTCCGTCCGCCCCCGTTTCATCGAAAGCTTTTTTAACATCGTACGCAGAAAGGACTCCGCCATTTAATATTACGGGAATGTTTACTACTTCTTTTATTTGGGGAATCCAGCTCCAGTCAACTTCACCTGTGTGCCCCATTTTTCTTGTTCTGCAGTGAACGGTTATTGCAACTGCACCGGCGTCTTCAATTCTTTTTG
>BDSV01000037.1 GCA_002898075.1 bacterium BMS3Abin03 | reverse complement strand
AAGCCGAAACAGTTGATGATAGACAGGTATCCATTCTGGGCAGGTGGCTACACAGCAGAGGATGGATTATTCGAGCTTAGGAAATCATTTCAGGATGCAGATGAAGTATTCCCCGGCTTTTGGTATGTAGCACAGGGGTTTTCGAAAAAATAGGAGATTCACTTGGTGCTTATTGCCAGTGGCGCAGACCTGATTCCCTGGAACTTAATGCATCGGTAATGTTAGCGCTTGCACACGGCTCAAAAGGAATTATGTTCTGGCACTTTAGTCCAAATAGTACAGCAACCAAAACTTTAGCTTGCGGACCTGATAGTGTTTATCTTTATTTTGATGGTTTGGTGGATGATAACCTAAATCCTACCGATCTTTACTGGTATGTAAATAACAGTCTTTCATCAAGGTTAAGCGGGAAACTTGGTAAAACACTATTAACCTTAAAATACTCGGGCGACTACATAGATATGCTGCGTAATCCGGGTGCTAGCCCTTTGCCCGATCAAATTTGGCGTTACTTTACCTTATTTAACTATGGAAGCGATTATTATTGGCACGCTGGTTTCTTAAACGACAACACTTTCCAGGAAAATGAATTTGTAATGTTAGCTAACCTTTGGACGGACGTTAGCAAAACCGCAAAGTTCAAAGTTGAAAACACGACAAATTATGAAAACCTTAGTGCAAGAAATATTGAAGGAGGTGCAGGTGAGTTAGATACTACAATAGCAAAAGCTTCTTATATTACTGTTTATGATGCTTTCCCACCGGGGGAAGGAAAACTATACCAGTTTTCACCTGTAATAAAATACGGCGGAAAGCTTATTTATGACGAAACAGTTGCAGACGGTACAACACTAACAGATGATATGATAATTGAAAACAGTGCTACTTTAACTGTAAACGGTAATTATTATGTAATAGGAAATATAATAATAAAGAATGGAAATATTGTAACGACAGGAAATGGGAAGCTGCATTTCCAGAATAACAAGAAACTTATTATCAAAGGGATGGCAAATATAAACGGCACCCCAACACAAAAGTTAACATTGGACTTTGTTTCACCAAACGATGCAAACGGAATAGTAGTAGATTCATCCGGCTCGCTTAATATTTCCTACTCGGTTGTAAAGAATGCAGAGACTGGAATAATGGCAGAAGTGTATTAATGTTCAGTATGTTGATTTTATAGATTGTTTAAACAGTGCAATAAACATATTGGGGCAATACACAGGGGGTAATCTACCTACACCACCACCACATCAAATAAAGTACTCCACAATTACAAACTCGGCTTATGGTATTCAAGCCGCAAATCTCCCGGCAATAGTCATCCAGGGAAACGTAATAACAAACACAGGACTCGGAATATTTCTTTCAAATGTTGCAAGTCCATCGGTTATAGCAAACACAATCAGCACAAGCCAGGCAGTTATGGCGGGGATATTTCTTGAAAGCAGCGGTGAGTAGTAAGAGGGAACACAATCTCAGGACACACAAACGGAATACATCTTGGTAATTCATCACCTGATATTGGAGGGAATGATATTACTGATTGTAAATATCACGGGATGTATGTAGGCAGTGGTTCGATGCCTAATATGGTGGGAAGATTGATTTCTAATCCAAATAACCATCTTTGGTACCCTATATCAGGTTATAATAAAATATATGAGAACGGAGGCTGGGATGTTCCCGGTGGACCAGCGGATGATGACGGCTCAGAGATATTCATCAGTAATGCAAACATACTGATGAAAGGAGGATGCAACTCAATAAAGGATGACAGGCTGCCCTCACCCCCGTTAGCAACAACAATACTGCTAATGAATGGCGAGAGCATTGGATTACCAATAATAGTTAATGCAGAATGGAACTACTGGGGAGCAGATACAACATATTCTCTTTCACAGAGATTTGGCAACCTAATAGTAGATTATGATCCGCACTATTTAGAGGCCTGCTCATTGCCCGTAGGAGGCTCTGGCGGCGGAGTAGAGTTGATTACAAGAACATCATCGGGTGAACCCGGTAGATACATTGTATCCAACCGATAGGCAGGTGGGTCAGTTAACTGAAAATGAAATTCTATACTCTACAGCAGAGAAATTATTTGTTACCGGTAATTATGAGTCAGCCGAAGTGTATTATGATCAAATAATAAACAGCGGCGAATCATTGAATACCAAGCTCGAGGCATATTCAAGAAAATACTCGATTGGCAAGCTGATGAGAAGAACACCTGGTTATTTTACTAATCTTAATAGCACATATTTATCACTGACACAAACTACTAACGATACATTGTTACGGAAGATATTCAGTCAGTTAGCCACATTGAGTTTAATAGGACAGCAGGAGTACGTGCCGGCTATCGGAGAATTTGACAACATTGTTCAGCAGAACCAGGGAAGCGAGGAAGCGGTATATGCAAATATAGATGCACTAACCACAGCTTTATTGGTTGAAGGTAATGATTCGACTTTGGGTAAGAGAGCGGATGGAAAATACCTGATAAAAAATGCAGGCGATTATTACAGCAAATTAAACAGTCTGCTTATGAAAAACTTCGGAGTCGAGAAGGATAAACAAAAAGAGGCAGTGCTGCCGAAGAGTTATACGTTGTACCAGAATTACCCGAATCCGTTTAACCCATCAACAACAATAAAATACGATTTACCGAAAGCAGGGAAGGTAGAACTAATAATTTATGATATACTCGGCAGAAAGGTAAAAACCCTGCTAAACAGGGAACAGCCAGCAGGGAAATATGAAATCAACTTCGATGCGCATTCACTTGCAAGCGGAATATATATTTTCCGGCTGATTGTAAATGACTATGTTGCTGCTAAGAAGATGATTTTACTCAAGTAAATTGGGAGACAGGATTCAAAAGTTATAAAAAAGGCGATCTGCGAAGATTGCCTTTTTTGTTTACATAGAATTGAAATCAATTTATTGTTAAGTTTAGACACAATTAAAATTTGTCATTAATTCAGCTCCCGGGAATAAATTACAGGATATTAAACGGGTAGCTCCCGGGTTTTATGAGAATCTTGTTTACTACAAATATACCTTTTACAAATTGGGTTTCGGATTTTGTTTTTATTATAAACTCACCTTTATCATCTCTTAAAAAGAGAGGAGTTTATTGTAAAATCCGAAAACCAATTAAAATAGTGTATAGCGGGTTAAACCCCGGTTGAAGTTTTTATTCGATCGGAACTTATTGCTTTATTCAAAAACGGTAGGGAAGAGCTGTTCCGGTTTAAAAATTAAAAATGCGTGATTGACAGATGAAAGAAAACGAAATTGAATGTACAAATTGCGGTTCAGTTGCCGAACAGGATTCCGATTACTGCCCCCGGTGCGGAGCTCTTTTTATAGATAATGTTTTTTGTGTTAACCATAAACAGGTAGAAGCGGCGGGTATCTGTCTTATTTGCAGCGAGCCGTTTTGTGAAAAATGCGGGCACAGCGTGAGTAATGTTTTTATCTGCAACCCGCACGCGCATTATGAAATTTATGAAGGGATGGCAAAAGTTTACGGCACGTCTGATGAAATTCAAATACACTTTGTAAAAAATTGTTTAGAAGAAGAATCGCTTCATCCTTTTATATTTTCAAGGAAATCTTCTCCTATGCATTTAGGGGGAACCGATTACTCGCTGTTTCGTGCTTCGGGAGATTATAACGGTCACCTGATAAACGAACTAAAACTGATGGTTCCCTGTTCCGAAGTTTTACAATCGGAGGAAATTATTGCCCGGTTGGAATTGTAATATTTTTGCAATGCAGATTTTTAAAATTTATCGTGACTTTAATAATTCAATAAATTATTTTGAAGAGAGAATTTATTTGTTTTTTATCATCATTCATTGGGAATAACAATGGACGAAATACAATTTACATGTGATCATTCCTGCAAAAACACCTGTGCAACTTTGCACGAGGCGTTAACACATGAAAATGCAATCCTTCAGATTTACAAAAATGTTGTTGACGAGTGCAACATGCTCGATATAAAAAATTATATCAACGAGCGTATTGCCGGGAAACGGAAAGTTATTTTTAGTTTATTACAAATGCTTGATGAAATGAAAGTTAAATCACAAGTGATTGACGAGATAGCGGGAAGTTATGAAAAGATTTCCGGGTGAAAGATTAATTAAACCCTAACCGGATAAACCAGAAATTACAATAAGCAAGCATCAATATTAAAATTTGATTTAAAGTTGAATCGAACGATATTAAAGTGTATTGATTAAAGGGGTGAAATAAGATAAGTCATTCATTTATAATTCCTAAAGTATTTAATAACAGTTACTTATTCCTGTATTACATATATGCTATTCTCTTCCACTCCCCAAATTAGTATTTTTGTCAGCCCATGATTATAAATTAGTTAACTATATTTA
>BDSV01000036.1 GCA_002898075.1 bacterium BMS3Abin03 | reverse complement strand
GTTTCAGCATCTTTCTCTTTTATTCATAAATAATTCTAAGTGGATCAGATATTTCTGAGTATAAATCTTTCCAATCTTTATTGACTGATTCTATTAAATTTATCTTCCACTGTCTATGCCAGTTTTTTAATTGTTTTTCTCTTTTAATAGCACTTTTTAAATCAGGGTGAGTTTCATAGTATACAAGTCTGTTAACATTGTATCTTTTCGTAAACCCATCAATTAACCCAAGTTTGTGCTCATATGTTCTTCTTGATATGTTATCGGTGCTTCCAACATACAATACTTTATTCCTGCTTGCTAATATGTAAACGAAATAACTTTTCATCTTCCTGCTTTAATGAAAATATTTTTCTTTTTTCCAAAGTTCCTGAAACAAGTTCAGGAAGAATATACTATTTACTTCAGTTCCAGGCATTTCACTTTGGGTTTAACTAAATATTTAGGAATAAGCGCAGGCCAGTATGCAACTACATCGCTCGGCTTCGGGCGCCCGCCTGCAAAGCCGGTTACACTCGGCGGACCGGTTAATATTAAAGGAGCAATTTCCTGCCCGAATCTTTTAACTGCCTGTCTATCGTGTGAACGGACTGCAACTCTTAATACAATTTCATTTATGAGGTCTTCATCCAGCTCTTTTGCCAACGATTCGTGTGTACCGTTATAACCGATATATTCAGATCTTATTTCATCAAACTTTAGTCCAAGGTTTTCTAATCTTTTCCTTAATATCTTATCGGCTGCTTTAGCTTTGCTTAACGCCTGGGGCCAGGAATATGTTAATGTGCCAACCGCAGCATAACCGTCTCCATAAGAACAGGAGACTTTATAGAATTCGGTTTTTGGTTTTCCCTTCACATCATAAACTTTAACTCTGTCGTTTCCAAGGTCTTCAAGTTTAATCGAACTAAAATCTGCAACACAATCCGGAGTTATATATTCCTTCGGATCACCTATTTCATAAACTAACTGTTCGGCAATCGTATCGAAGGTTACCTTTCCACCGGTGTTTTCATGCTTGGTAATTATTACTTCCCCGTTAGGATATGCTTCAGCAATCGGGAAACCAATCTCAGCCATATTCTCAATCGATTGCCAATCTCCTAAAAAGTTTCCGCCTGTAGATTGTGCGCCGCATTCAAGAATGTGACCTGCAACTGTTCCTGCCGACATTAGATCGTAATCGGTTCTATCCCATTTAAATTCGTATATCATTGGAGCCAAAGTTAAGCCGGTATCGGTTGTGCGTCCTGTTATTACAATATCCGCACCGTTTTCAAGCGCTTCCACAATAGGCATTGCACCGAAGTAAACATTGGCGCTTAATATTTTATCCTTTATTATTTTAATGGGTTCGCCGGTTTCCATATTATTCAGTTCGGCACCCGATGAAATAATTTCATCTATCCGGTCTTTAATATCATCACCCAAAACAACCGCAATCTGCAGGTTATCTATACCGAGTTTAACGGCACTTGCTAATATTGCATCTGCACAGGCAACAGGATTCACTCCTCCCCCGTTTGTAATTACCTTAATATTCTTTCCTTTACAGATTGGCAAAATCCTGTTCATCAAATCAGGCAGATCGCGTGCATAACCGAGATGCGGATTCCTGTTTTTTTGTTTTTGCAGAATGGACATGGTTACTTCTGCAAGATAATCCATTACGAGGTAATCAATCTCTCCCTTTGTAACCTGCTGATATGGTGCTTCCAGTAAATCGCCCCAAAAACCCTGACCGGATGCAATTTTTATTTTATCTTTCACCTAATTTCTCCAGTTTTTCAAATTTAATTACGGCAATGAGCCAAATAATTCAGGTATGATTATTAAGGATGACAGTCTCTGTTGCCAAAAATAAAAGGTGTCTCATCATAAAAAATAAGATACCTTAATTTATTAAGAAATGAAATAAGTAAAAAGTCGGAGAAGCGGTTAATTATCCTTTTATATGCAGCCTGAAAACTGTGATTACTATATTTTAATTATTAATCACACAGTCACTAAAGCAGACGGGAAGCGATAATTCTTTTGAATATCGAACACACAATAACGATTTTAGATTTTTGAAGTTTTATGAATAAAAAGATCTGTATTATCAGGGAGATAATGACACCGAAGGTGTCAAACGTTAATAGCAAACAGAATCATTAACCTATTCATAACAGCCACAACGTGGTTGAAGGCATGTGTTAACAAAAACATTTTCCCTTTGATACCTTCGGCATCGTTCAATCATATTGGCATACCAACTTTTTATAAACATTCTACTGCTTCGTATTCATTTTTCATTCGTCCCTTCCTGGACTATTTATTCTTTTGTTTTTTTTTATTTTACCCGCCAATAAATTGACGAGCTATTTTCATTTATCCCTGACGGGATATTTTCATACATTATTATTGAACAATAAAAAATGTCCCGAAGGGACATTATGAAATTAGCCCGGTGATTCATCGCCGGGTAAGAATGATAACCATAAAAACAAGTTAGTCCTGTAAGGACGATTGGAGTTTTTGAATATCGAACAATGAATGATGAAGTTGTTAAATTATCAATTGCCGTTTCGCTTCAGCGAACGGTTTGATAACACTTTCCACACATTAAAGGGGGTTCAGCCCCATTAAACACTCAAATGCGACTAAAGTCGTTATTTGTATCATTACACTCTAATCCGTCAGCTAAAGTAGACGAGAAGCGATAACCTTTTTGAATATCGAACACCGATTAACGATTTTTGATTTTTGAAGTTTTTTACTTTCGTCATTTCCACCTAAGTGAATTTAGGTGTTAATAAAATATTTTCCCGCTAACACCGAATATAAAATGCAATGTAAAGATAAATGCCCGCAACACCTCAAGTTACGGGCATTTGATAATTCCCGGAAGGATATGTGAATTTCTATATTACTACAGCTTTGTAGCCGTAGCAGTGTATCCCCGATACGCCTTCATCCCGAATTTTTCTGAAAATGAGTTTAACTTTTTTACCAATCGCGATATCTTCAATTTTCGTATCGGCTATCATCGCCATTAATTTTGCACCTTCACTCGTTTCGATAACAGCTACACCATAAGGTGTCTGATGAGAAAAAATATCGGATGATACTCTGATTATAGTAAAAGTTAATATTTTCCCTTCATCGCTTAACCGGATTGTATCGAAACTTCGTGATTTACATTTTGGGCAAACAAGCCGCGGCGGAAAACTTATATAGCTGCAGTTCTTACATTTAGCTGCTTCAAGACGATATCTCTGCGGTATTTCTCTTACGTACTTCGGCGTTATCATAATGCCTCCAAAATATTAATTACACAACTTGCACCGGAACCACCCATGTTCTGCGTTAAGCCAATTCTTGCATCTTTCACCTGCCGCTTACCTGCCTGACCAGTTAACTGTTCATAAATTTCTATTACCTGTGCAATTCCGGTAGCTCCCACCGGATGACCTTTTGATTTTAATCCCCCGCTTGTATTGATAGGAATGGTTCCTTCTTCAATAGAAGTTTTCCCTTCCTCTACAGCAGAAGCGCCGCAACCTTTATCGAAGAATCCTAATTCTTCACTTGCAACAATCTCTGCTATCGTAAAGCAATCGTGAACTTCAGCAAGATCAATATCTTCCGGTTTCAGGTTTGCCTGCTTATATGCTTTTACTGCTGCATCGGATACTGCTTTTAACGATGTGAGACTTTCTCTTTCGTAAAGTGAAATTGTATCGGATGCCTGTGCGGTAGAAATAACTTTAACCGGTGAATCGGTAAACTGTTTTGCCAATTCCAGCGGGCATAATATAACGGCTGCTCCGCCGTCTGTTACAGGCGAGCAATCAAGCAGTCTTAATGGGTCGGCTACCAAAGTTGAATTCAAAACCTGCTCGATGGTTATTTCACTTCTGAACTGAGCATTGGGATTGTTAAAACCGTTATGATGATTTTTAACTGCAACCGCCGCTAATTGTTCTCTCGTAGCATTGTACTGATGCATGTATGCATTTGCAATCATAGCATATAGACCGGGAAAAGTTATCCCGTTATAAACTTCATATTCCTGGTCGGCAGCCGTAGCAAGTGCTGCTGTTACGTCAACACCGTCGTTCATCTTTTCAACTCCGCCGGCTAAAACTATTTCACTGCTGCCAGAAGCTACTTCGAAGTATGCCTGGCGAAAAGCAGTACCGCCCGAAGCGCAAGCCGATTCAACTCGCGTTGCCGGCACCGGATTCATACCGAGATAATCCGCCATTACCGCACCTATGTGTTCCTGTCCAACGAACAAACCACCGGACATAGCACCTACGTACATCGAATCAATATGACCAACACCTGCGTTGTCTATCGCTTTTAGTGCGGCTTCAACAAAAATGTCTTTGATGGATTTGTTCCATAACTCCCCAAATTTTGTCATTCCAATTCCTATTACTGCAACATCTTTCATATTAAACCCTCTCTACTCGTTGAGTATAATTTTTTCTCTGAATTTAGCGTACTCACCGTAATCAAGATATATTTTATTATTATCGAGCATATCTCTTAGTTTCGGTGCTTTATCCTGCACATCAACAATTTTATCTGTTACTTTAAAAACGAAACCATCGCTACCTGCACCCGAGCCGAATGAGACCATAAATATTTTATCACCCGGTTTTGCAACATCTAATACCGCCGAAAGACCCGTTGGAGATGATCCCGAATAAGTATTTCCCATCCATGGAACGATCCAGCCGGTTTCAATTTGCTCTTTTGTAAAGCCAAGTTTCTTTGCCGCCATCTGCGGAAACTTGCCGTTAGGCATGTGAAATACGGCGTAATCGAAATCTTCCGGCTTCATAGCGGATTTTTCCAGTAAAAGTTTTCCTGCATTTACTACGTGTTTGAAGTATGCCGGTTCGCCGGTAAATCTACCTGCATGACGTGGATAAAATTCATGCTCCCGTCTCCAGAAATCAGGAGTATCGGATGTAAATGAATTTGTGAATAAAATTTCCGCAACGACATTTTCTTTACCCATTATAAATGCCGCACCTCCGGCTGATGCAGAATATTCGAGTGCATCTCCCGGGGCGCCCTGTGAAGTATCGGCTCCTATCGCAAGGGCATATTTTACTTCATTTGCTTTTACAAGACAATAGGCAACGAACATAGCTTCCGTACCTGCCTTACATGCAAATTCGTAGCTCGCAACGTGTACATCATTACCTATTCCAAGTGCTTCAATTAATACTGTCCCGCTCGGTTTTACTGCATAAGGATGAGATTCGGAACCGATGTAAACCGCTCCTATTTCCTCCGGGTTTATACCGGCACGTTTAACTGCATACTTTGAAGCTTGTACAGCAATCGTAATTGTGTCTTCATCGAGACCCGGAACAGTTTTTTCGAAAAGTTTTAACCCGCGTTTAATCGATTCGGGATCGGAACCCCACTCTTTTGCGATGCTTTCCACCTTAATACGGTAACGCGGCAGATATGATCCATATCCAATTATTCCAATCATTATTTGCTCCCTGTTTTTTGGATGAAATTGGATTATTGTTCAGAAAATCTTTGCATCGTTTTAAATAATAAAATCTAACTTTTAAACAAATAATTAAATTTCAAAGATTTTCTTAAATCAATAATTTCTATTTACAAATATATTGAATTCATTTCATTAGTTAAAAACAGATTACAAATTAGAATTGACCTGCAAGTTTTTTCGCTAACAAATCTAAATCGCTGTATGAATTAATATCCTGCCAGGTAATCCGGTCATCTGCTTTGAACCAGGTAATTTGCCGTTTAGCATAACGGCGTGTGTTTCTTTTAATCAGTTCGATCGCCCGGTTTAAATCGTATTCACCTTTTAGATATGCGAAAATTTCTTTATAACCTACGGTGTTCAACGAATTCAGTTTCTCATCAAATCCTGATTCATACAATTGTTTTACTTCATCAACCAATCCATCATAAATCATTTTATCAACCCTGTCTTCAATATTTTTATAGAGTATATTTCTTTCCCACCGCAACCCGATTTGAATATACTCATACTTACTTTTTTTTGATTGCAAAGAATGGTGTTTCCAGATTGGCATTCCAGTTAAATGATAAACCTCCAACGCTCTCATCACCCTTTTCCAGTTTTGAGGAAGCATCTTTTCTGCGCTTACCGGGTCAACTTTCTTTAATTCTTCATAGAGAAATTCATTACCGAATTTATCACGTTTTTTGAGTAATTCAACCCTCAATTTTTCATCTTTCTCAGCCGAATCAGCTATTCCGTCGATTAATGCTTTTATGTACAGCCCCGAACCGCCCGCAACAACAGGCGTTTTATTCTTCGATAATATTAACTCAACTATTTTTTCTGCACCGTGCGCAAATTTACTTGCATTATACATTTCATCAATCTCAAGTGTGTTGATGAAATAATGTTTTACCTCGTTTAATTCTTCCGGAGTCGGCTTTGCCGTTCCGATGTTTAGCTGCTTAAAGAATTGTCTGCTGTCTGCGGAAATAATTTCTGTATTAAGAAGCTTAGCCAGTTTAAATGCCAGATAACTTTTTCCCGAACATGTCGGTCCGATTATAACGATTACTGCCCGTCCCAACCGTCACGTCCTATCAATGGAACAAAAGCGAATTCAGGAATGTTTTTAATTTCGAATTCATCTTCTGAAATTTTAGTTACAACTTTTAATGTTTGTGTTATTCTACCGCCGACAGGAATTACAAGTCTTCCTTTAATAGCCAATTGATTTTTTAATGCTTCGGGAATATCGGGTGAACCAGCCGTAACAATAATTCCGTCATACGGTGCATGCTCAGCCCAGCCGAGAGTGCCGTCGCCGCATTTTGTATTCACTCTTATTCCAAGCTTGTCGAAAAGTTTCTGTGTATTCCTGTAAATTTCATATCGTCTTTCAATACTGTAAACTTTTGCACCCATCTCAAACAAAATTGCCGCCTGATAACCCGAGCCGGTGCCTATTTCTAAAACCTTATCACCTTTTTTTACCTGGAGTTCTTCGGTCATTTTTGCAACAGTGTACGGTTGGGAAATAGTCTGACCATAACCGATCGGAAGTGCTATATCCTCATAAGCTTGATGACGAAACATGAGCGGTATAAATTCCTCCCGCTTAACTTTTGCAATTGCGCGGAGTACATTCTCATCTTTTATACCTTTATTCCTCAATCCTTCAACAAGGATACTTCTTTCAGTTTTAGACATGACCTTTTCGTAAAATATTTTTAAACAGCTAATTCGAAAATAAATATAAAACAATTATTATGTATGATTTTTAACATATAAATCACATCTATCCTAAATAAATTATTAACTGATGTTACGCAAAAAAGCAAATGATAAAGAGATGACATCTTTCTTTTAACCAAACGTCTTTCCCACTGCCTGTCCCGATTCTATCGGGGAAAGTGGGAATCTGTGCATAATTGAAGTTTTAGATTCCCTTTTTCAAGGGAATGACAACATAATCTGAACTTTTTAGACAGTCCTACAGGAGGTTGAGTTCATTGAATTTGTAAAAAATTTAAATTAATACTGAATGATAAATATTATTCAACTAAAAAAAATAATTTGTACAGCAGTGATATAAATTAAATGCATAGAAATCTAAATAGTTTTCAAATATATTTGATTACATTTATCCGGCTAATTTATATTTTTGAATCTATCACTTAATAGTTATAGATTTATAATATGCCTGAAGAAAAACTTTCAAATACTTCTTTAAATGACACGATATTTTCAGTTCTTGATGTAGAGACAACCGGCTTATCTGCAAGGAATAATCGTGTGATAGAAATAGGACTAGTGAAAGTAAAAGATTTCAGGATTATCGATAAATTTCACACACTCATTAATCCGCAGACGTATATACCTGATTTCATTACACAATTTACCGGGATCACTGAAGATGACGTTGCTGATTCTCCTCTATTTAGTGAGGTTGTAGATGATGTCGATAATTTTATTGACGGAACTATTTTATGCGGACATAACTTTTCGTTCGATTATTCTTTTTTAAAGAGCGAGTTTCTAAGAAGCGGGTATGAACCGCCGTTAAACGAGCAGCTCTGCACTCTTAAGCTCGCACGAAGAATGTATCCCGATCTAAAAAGTAAATCTTTATCTTCTGTTACTGTTCATTTAAGATTAAAGAACAAAAATTCACACCGTGCCCTTTCCGATGCAGAAGTTACGGCAAGAATTTTAATGAAGATGATAAAAAAACTTAAAGGGGAAGAAAAGATTGAAACTACCGACGACCTGTTACGATTTCAAAAAACGAGTGTATCGGGTGCAAAATCGTTTGCTATAAAGGAAACTCTGCGTGACGATGTTTTATCATTGCCAAACGCTCCGGGTGTTTATTTTTTCCTCAACAACAAAAGAAAAGTTATATACGTCGGTAAAGCAAAATCTCTCCGCAGCAGAATACGAACATATTTTTCTTCCAACGCACCGCGCAAAGCAAAACAAATTATAAAGCAGGCAAAAAAGTTAAAGATAGAAACGACTAATTCAGAGTTAACCGCTTTACTGATGGAAGCCGAAGCAATTAAGCTGATAAATCCCAAACATAATCTTCAATTGAAAAAATACGGTAATAAATATTTTTTAAAAGTTACACAAACACATTTATCTCCGAAAATAGAAATCTCCAATCACTTCGACTTTGACGGTAATGATTATTTCGGTTTGTTTATTTCGAGAAGAAAAGCCGAAACAGTTTTAACCATCATTGATAAAGCGTTTGCACTTAGGGAATGCCCGGATAGAGAATACGCTAAGGGCAAGCGATGCTTTCTTGCAGATATTGAAAGATGCACGGCTCCCTGCCTAACAGGAAATGATAAGATTTATAAAGATGAAGTAGATAAAGTTTATGAATTTCTTTTCGGGCAGAACCAAACAGCGCTTAACAGGTTGTTGAATAAGATGAAGGAATTTTCCAACAGCGAAAAATATGAGAGAGCTGCTGAGATAAAAGAAGTAATTGACCTGATTCTTTCACAAACACATAAAACATCTTTATTAGCCGAGCCGGTTAACTCCGCCAATGTTCTTTTTGAAGTATCCGAAGGTTTGGGCAAGGATTTTATCTTAATGACAAACGGTAAAATTTATGTTAAAAAATATGCGCTGAATAAACGTGATTCTTTTGAGGATGCATTGGATGATTTTTACTCAAATACTATAAACATAAACATGCTTCCGAACGAGGAAGACCTCGAAAAGATGAAGATTACATTGAACTGGCTTATAAAAAACCGAAGCAAGGTAAGAATATTTTACCTGAAAGATTATACGAGTAAACAGGAACTTTATGCACGGCTTTCATTATCTGCCTTCAATAACCAAAGAAAAGAAGTGGCTTCATTTGATATTAAAGATTTAGTGATGGTCTGATTATGAATAAGCTATCAGATCTGAAATTAGAAAAAATTTTAAATGATAAAACCTCCGGCTCATCCGAAATTTTGCTTTCCCTCAACAAATATTTTCTCAGCATTTGTAATAACACACGGAAATTAAAATATGCTGTTTCTGAATCACAAAAAAAATTAAAACATTTTGCGGTTACAGATAGTTATTTATCAAAAATGAAAAAGTATGTTGAAAGAGGCGATGTTGATTCAATAAATGATTTTTTATTTAGATTCGAGAATGCGGAAAACCGGAAGTATCAAATAATCTTTGAAAAAATCCTGCGTAAACTTCCTGCAGCAAATAATATTATCACACTTTCAAAGAGCGGTACGTTAATAAAAGTTTTTAAATTATGGCATCGGGAAAATAAAAATTTGAATGTTATAATTATGGAATCGAGACCCGGCAATGAAGGAAGATTAATGGCTAAGGAATTATTAAGGGCAGGATTAAAGGTTCAACTGATCACCGATGCGATGATGAGCTTGTATGTACCAGAAATTGATGCCGCGATCGTGGGTGCAGATATAATTCTGAAGAATAAAAATGTCGTCAATAAAACCGGCAGTAAAGCTTTAGCCGTACTCTGCAAATATTATAAAAAACCGTTTTATGTTTTAGCTACAAAATCAAAATTTGTAAACCGATCAAAATATAAATTAAAAGAAGATGAATGCAACAATATCTGGGATTATAAGCATCCTAACTTAAAAATCAAAAATTTTCCTTTTGAAGAAATCGAAAAGAAATTTATAACTTCAATCATTACTGAATGATATTTTTTTAAGTCCATAATATTTTAATAATCAAGCAGGAAAATCTAATGAAAAGAGTTACATACACTTTACTGATACTTGTTTTTGCTGCATCATGCATTTTCGCACAAAAGAATTTCACACTCGAACAGGTCGCACTTGAACCGGCATCCATTTCACCGGTAAGACTTAGCCAGCTTAGCTGGATTCCCGGTACGGACGACTTTGCGTATGTTAAAGAAGATAAAATTATTAAAGAAAATGTGGAGAGCGAAGGACAGGAAACGATTCTAACACTCGACCAGTTGAACGAGGTGCTCAGCAACGCCGGTATAGACTCAATAAAAAGCTTCCCCCGGTTGGAATGGTTCTCTAGTGACGCAATAAGATTTTGGATTGATGCAAAATTTCTCAATTACAATATTACAGCACAAAAATTAACGACTATTAACATAGTTACCGAAGGTGGTAGAAATATTGATTTTATTAATCCCGGAAAAGTAGCGTACACAATTGATAACAATCTCTACATTTCAGTTAATTCAAAACAAATTCAAATTACTAATGAAGAAAAAGGAATTGTAAGCGGACAGATCGTTAGCCGTAACGAATACGGAATTAATAAAGGAACGTTCTGGTCGCCAAAAACAAATTACCTCGCTTTCTATCAAAAAGATGAAAGAGAAGTTACCGATTATCCCCTGCTCGATATTGAAACAAGACCTGCAACTGTAAAATATATAAAATATCCTATGGCAGGAATGACAAGCGAAAAAGTAAGTGTTGGTGTTTATAATTTAAAAACAAAAAAAACTATTTGGCTGAATACTGGAGAACCGAAAGATAAATACCTGCCCGGCGTAACATGGAGCCCCGATGAAAGATTTATTTATATAGCAGTATTGAACAGGGATACGGATCATCTGCGTTTAACAAAATATAATGCACGCACAGGAGAATTGATAAAAGTAATTTTGGAAGAAACAAACGATAAGTATGTTGAACCGATGAACGGTCCTTTCTTTTATGAAAATGAACCGGATATTTTTATCTGGCTGACGAGAAACGACGGCTGGAATCATCTTTATCTTTATGATGCACAGGGTAATATGATTAAAAAATTAACCGAAGGCGAGTGGGAAGTAACCGGCTTCGACGGGTTCAGCGGTTATGGACTTAACATTTTCTTTACTGCAACCGAACAAAGCCCGGTTGAAAGACATTATTATAAACTCGACCTCGACCGGTATGAAATGAGCCGTTTAACAAATGGAAAAGGAATTCATCATGTAATTAAAAACGAAAAAGGGACAAAATTTCTCGACGTGTTTAACAGTCCCGAAGTACCCTACGAGATAAGAGTTTTAGATAGAGACGGCGCGATTATAAGAACAGTTTACTCAGCTCCAAATCCATTAGCTGATTACAGAATTGGCAAGACCGAAATATTCACACTTAAGAGTGAAGACGGATACGATCTTTATTGCAGAAAAATCTTACCGCCCGATTTTGATTCTACAAAACAATATCCCGTTCTCGTTTATGTTTACGGAGGTCCGCACGTTCAATTAGTAACTTACTCCTGGCTCGGAGGTGCAAGATTATGGCTGCAGTATATGGCTCAGAACGGATACATTATATTTACACTCGATAACCGGGGTTCGTACAATAGAGGCTTGGAATTCGAGCAGAAAACATTCAGGCATCTCGGTACTGTTGAAATTGAAGACCAGATAGTGGGTGCAAATTATCTTAAGTCGCTTTCCTATGTCGATACAACACGAATGGGAGTGTTCGGCTGGAGTTTCGGAGGATTTATGACAACGGGTTTGATGGTTCGCACACCCGGCGTTTTTAAAGTTGGTGCGGCAGGTGGTGCTGTAATTGACTGGCGCTACTATGAAGTAATGTACACCGAACGATATATGGATCGACCGGACCAAAACCCTGAAGGATATGAAGAAGCAAGCTTATTAAATTATGTCCAAAACCTGAAAGGTAAATTACTATTGGT
>BDSV01000035.1 GCA_002898075.1 bacterium BMS3Abin03 | reverse complement strand
GGGCTGGAAAGTTGCCGTTGAACATAACGGAAGTCCCGTTGCATTAATTTTAACAAGACAAAAACTTCCGACACTTGACAGAAAAAAATATTCTTCCGCAGAAAACCTTGCAGAGGGAGCTTATATTTTAAGTGATTGCGAAGAAAAACCGGAATTGATTCTTATAGCATCCGGCTCAGAAGTTTCAATTACCATAGCTGCTGCAAATAAGTTGAACGGAGAAGGAATTAAAACACGTGTCGTTAGTTTCCCGAGCTGGGAATTGTTCGAGCAGCAGGATAATGAATATAAAGAATCCGTACTGCCCTCAAATGTTAAAGCAAGAGTTTCTGTTGAAATGGGCGTTGCCCAGGGATGGGAAAAGTATATTGGCAATTACGGAGAAGCAGTAAGCATAGAAAAGTTCGGCGCATCCGCTCCGGCAAATGTTCTCTTTGAGAAATATGGCTTTACAGTAGAAAATATAATCTCCGCCGCACACCGGGTATTAAATAATATTAAGGATAACAAATAATAAAAAAAATTGTAATGCGGGACAATTGTCCTGCAAAAGAATTAGCTAAATAACACTTCTCATTCCCGATAGTATTTAGAAATTACAATTCTCAATATTCCAATTTCAAATATTCAAAAATGATATATTTACCGGTGACTGTTTAAACATTTAATCTAAAACGGGAATCTCTCATAGCCATTGTAATGATTTGTATTTGTAATCCATTTTATTTTTTGTCTTGTTTGTCTATCAATAATTTATTTTGGTCAGATGTGACTTCAACACTTTTTTCTTTTGCAAACAACTTTGCAACCTGATTGCTGAACTTAATTAAAAATAATAATAATTCGTTTGGGTTTGAAAACTTATTCTTTATAATTAGTTTCATTATTTCTTTTTTCTGACCGAGCTTTATTCGATTTTTGTATTCTTCCAGAATAAACCTCATCATTTCAACAAACTGAAACTTATAATAATCCTCGTTCTCGCCTTTGGGAAGGATAATCGAAATGTTTTCCCTCTGCATAATTAATCTTTCAAATAATGCAAATGAAGCATGATAACGTAATTCGGCTGCAAGAACCAATCTATAAACTACAGAAGGAATCGGTCCGAAACGATCCTTCATTTCCTCGATTAAATCATCAAGCTCATTAAGTTCCTTTATCGAATATAGTGCAGTATAAAAATTTAATCTGTCTGTTTGCATCGGCATATATGTTTCGGGGATGCCAAGCTCAAAATAAGTATCGAGTGTCGGCTCGGTTCGCTCTTCCTGCTGCGGTAACGACTTGAATACTTCTTTAAATTCTTTGTACTTGAGTTCTTCAACTGCTTCATCGATCATCTTTAAGTATAGATCAAAACCTATTTCATTTATAAAACCGGTCTGTTCTTTACCTAAAAGATTTCCCGCACCCCTAATTTCAAGATCGCGCATAGACAGGTTAAACCCGGCGCCTATATCCGTAAATTCCTCGATAGCTTGAAGACGTCTCAATGCTTTCTTTGTAATTCCACTTAAGGAGGGAACGATAAAATAAGCATACGCCTGCCGGTTTGATCTTCCTACTCTTCCCCTTAATTGATGTAGTTCTGCAAGACCGAACCTATCAGCCCTGTTTACAATAATTGTGTTTACATTCGGAATGTCTATGCCCGATTCGATAATTTTAGTTGAAAGAAGCAGATCATATTTCTTGTTTAAAAAACCGTGAATTACATCCTCTAATTGAGAAGGGCGCATTTGACCATGAGCAGTTCCAATCCTAATATCCGGGATGTGTTTATTGAGATAATCGGAAAGTTTATCTATTGACTGTACCCTGTCGTGAACAAAGTAAACCTGTCCGCCTCGTTTCAATTCGTTTAATATCCACTCTTTAATTTTGAGAATATCAAAAGTGGAAACATGAGTAATTATCGGCTGGCGGTTAGGCGGAGGAGTTGCAATTATTGAAAGATCGCGCGCACCGAGAAGAGATAAATTTAAAGTACGAGGAATGGGCGTGGCTGTAAGTGTAAGCGTATCGACATTTACTTTTAACGAACGAAGCTTTTCCTTAGCTGTTACTCCAAAGCGGTGCTCCTCATCAATTATAAGCAATCCTATATCTTTGAACTTTATATCTTTTGACAAAAGCCGGTGCGTTCCAATAACAACATCCACCGTTCCTTGCTCAAGTCCCTGCAATGTTAAATTCTGCTCTTTCTTTGTCTGGAATCGTGACATAACAGCAACCTTAACCGGGAACTGTGTTAAACGGTCTTTAAAAGTATTATAGTGCTGCTCGGCAAGGATTGTAGTAGGTACAAGCAGCGCAACCTGCTTCCCCTCCTGCACAGCTTTGAAAGCCGCTCTAACGGCAATTTCAGTTTTGCCGAAACCGACGTCACCGCAGACAAGCCGGTCCATCGGGTTTTCCGCTTCCATGTCAAACTTTACATCGGTTGTAACCTTTTCCTGGTCGGGAGTATCCTCATACATAAAGGAAGCTTCAAGTTCTTTCTGCCAAACAGTATCTGCTCCAAATTGAAAACCCTTAACTGCTTTTCTTTTAGCGTATAGTTCAATCAGTTCTCGTGCGGCTTCTTTTATTTTCTTTTTAGTCTTACGCTTTGTATTTGTCCAATCGTTTGTACCGAGTGTAGAAAGATTAGGTTTAAGATTTTCATTTGATGAATATTTTTTTACAAGATTTAGATAATTAAGATTTACATAAACGATTCCGCCTTCGTTATATAAAAGTTTCATCGTTTCCTGTTTAGTTTCACCAATCTTTATCGTTTCTAATCCCGCATACATTCCTATCCCGTAGTCTTCGTGAACAACGTAGTTCCCTCTTTTAATTGATGCAAATGCTTTCGATTTAGATTTCTTATATTTCTTCCCCGACGGAGCTTTTGTTCTATATGGCTTGCTAAAGATTTGATAATCAGTAAGAAGCAGTAATTTTTTTTCTTTATGAAGAAAGCCATCTTTAATCGCGAGTGTTTCTATTTTTACTTTGCCCGAAGAAATGAGTTCGTTGATTTCATCATTAAATTCACTCAACAAATCTCTAAGCCGGATAGACTGTAATTCATTTTCAGAAGTAATGATAACATCGTAAGACAAAGAGGAAAAATCTTTCAATGTGTTGAAAAGAATTTCATAGTTACCGTTAATGGTCGGAGGCTCGAATAATCCCAAATTAATTCTATCTGCTGATGAACTAATTTCTTCTTCAAGTACCCAGCGGGCATTAGAATCAAATATATTTTCAGTTTGAACTGTTATCTCTGCCGGGATATTTTCGTTTTCGATATTCACCGGTTCGGGAGGCTCACTTTTTTCGCTGCCGGTAATTGAATCGTTTATATCGATTGTAGTTCCGGTTGTTTTAAGAGAATTGTGTGGGGAAATGCCGAAATTATCCAGCTCATATTTGGAAGCGATAACCACGGGGTTATTTAAATAATCAAAAATGGTTGATGAAACAGATTCCGCCGGATTACTTCCGTCGCCATTCAATCTACCTGCAAGAGTAGCGGAAACAACTTGTTCTATCGAGCGCTGGCTTTCCGGTCCGAAGTAACGTATCGACTCGAGAAAATCTCCGTCGAATTCCAGGCGAACCGGATTTTTTTCGCTGTAAGACCAGAAATCAATTATCGAACCTCGCTGTGAATACTCACCCGGAGCTTCGACAAATTTATCTTTTTGATATTCCAGCAGATTCAAATATTCGAGCAGGTCATCATAAGTTAAAGAGCCACCCACTTCTATCTTCGAAGTTTTCTTTTCAAGCTCTTCCTTATCCGGCAAGTGAGCGCTCAAAATTTGGCAGGTAGAAATGAGAATAAATTTTTCTCTGCTTCCGATTAACGTTAACTTCTCCTGGATAGAATCGGTTTGAAAATTGTTTATTAAAATATGCCCGGTATTCGTATTAATAATATCCAATTCAACTTTAAGTTCGGCAGCAGATTTATCATCGGGAAGAAGTATTACTATTTGATTTTCAACTGCGCATAGCTCTTTTATAAATAAACTTTTTGATGAGCCGTACAGCGGCGAGATATTAATTTGATGAGTCGACTTTTCTTTATTCGAAATAAGACGTAGTACACCATCGAAAAAACTATACGCAGTAAGTTTATCAACCAATTCCGGTATTTTCATCAATGGTTCTGCAGAAGAATTATACAAATAAAAAACAAAGGGTTCAATTGTATGAACCCTTTATATTAATAATAATCAGTTATAAAAAAAATAGAATTAAAATTATCTATGCAGTTCTAACAAGACCAATTTCTTGCCTTTTTTATTTCTTACATTTGTCGGCTTGTATGAGAGTTCATAAATAGTAGATTTTTTGATGTGAGACTTATATTTTGTCTCCGCCTTTTTGAACTCCTCGGTTAAGTCCCCGCCTTTCATCGCAAGCAAATAAGCTTTCTCTTTAACGAGCGGTATTGCATAGCGGAATAAAATAATGAGCGGAACAGTCGATCTGCTGACTATCAGATCGAAGCTGTCTTTATATTTCTCTTTAAATGCCTCACTCTCGACTCTTTCATTTTCAGCAATCACGTTGCTCAATTTTAACTTGTCGATAAAATGCTGTACTGCGGCAATTTTTTTGGAAGTTGAATCTACCAGGACCCCGCGTAAATCGGGTCGCATAATTGAAAGCGGGATACCGGGAAAGCCGCCCCCGGTTCCGATGTCTAAAAATCTTGTTACTTTTTCGGGTACATACTTCGTAATATAAGCCGAGATAAACACATGTTTTTCAATGATAGAATCGATATCTCTTCTAGAGATAAGATTAACTTTCTGATTCTTTTCTGCAACTAATTTTGCAAAATAGGCGAGTCTTTCTGCTCTTGCGGGTTCGGGATTAAAGCCATTCTCCCAGCAAAAGGTTTTGAGTTCCGTTAAGTATTGATCCTGCTTATTTTTAGCCATAAAAAACCCGTAAAATTACTTCTTTAAATATACCAATAATATAGATATATCAGAAGGAGACACTCCCGATATGCGTGATGCCTGCCCTATCGAACGAGGTTTTATCCTGCCTAATTTTTCCCTTGCCTCCAAAGATAAAGCATTTAATGTTAAATAGTTTAATGTTAAAGGAATTTTTAAATCCTCATACTTCTCAAGTTTTTCAATAGTTTCCTGCTGTCTTTTTATATACCCTTCATATTTTAATTCGATCTCAACCTGTCTTAAAGCTACATCATCATTTAATAATTTCAATAACACCGGGTCGCTCCCGGTTCCATCCAACCCGATTAAATCTTTCAATTCTATTTCCGGACGCCTGCATAATTTGGAAATAGTTTCGGTAGAGTCGATCGGCGAAGACCCCTTTGATTCAAGGTGATGATTAACTGCTTTTGCATAAAGCTTTTTAGAGCGGCAGATCTCTAAGCTTGCGCCTATTAGCTCTTCTCTTTCTTTTATGTTATCACTAAGTTTCTGATCGATAAGACCGAACCCAGCGCCGTATTTCATCAACCTTAGATCTGCGTTATCCTGTCTTAATAACAATCTGTGTTCGGCACGTGAAGTAAACATCCTATAAGGTTCCTCGGTTGATTTTGTAACAAGATCATCAATAAGAACGCCGATGTATGCTTCACTCCTTTTCAAAACAAAGTCCGCTCTTCCCTGAATTTTTGAAGCTGCATTTATACCGGCGATCAATCCCTGCGCAGCAGCTTCTTCATAACCGGATGTTCCGTTCACCTGTCCGGCAAAATAAAGCCCCTTAATTAATTTTGTTTCCAGAGTATTATCAACCTGGTGAGGAGGGAAAAAATCATATTCAACGGCGTAACCGGGTCTTACCATTTCTGCGTTTTCCAGACCTTTAATTTTATGCATAGCTTCAAGTTGAATTTCAGCAGAAAGAGAAGTTGAAAATCCGTTTAAATAAATCTGATCCGAGTTCAATCCTTCCGGTTCAAGAAATAGCTGGTGACGTCCCTTATCGGCAAACCTGACAATTTTATCTTCAATTGACGGGCAGTAACGGGGACCAACACCTTTAATCCGTCCGGTAAACAATGGAGATTCGTTGAATCCTTTTTCTAAAATTGCATGTACAGACTGGTTTGTATATGTAATGTGACAGTTAAGCTGCGGAAGAAACGGGAACTCACTTACATCGGTTTGATACGAGAAGGGCTGTGGATTTTCATCGCCGGGCTGCGGGTCCAGTACATCCCAGTTTACCGAATCTTTTGCAAGTCTCGGCGGGGTCCCGGTCTTCAACCTTCCGGTTTCAAATCCCAACTTAACCAGCGCTTCTGTAACACCCGTAGAAGGCATCTCTCCGTACCGTCCGCCGCTGGTAGAACTTAAACCCGTGTGCATCAAAGCATTTAAAAATGTTCCTGAAGACAGAATAACCGCCCTGGAATAAATCTCATCCCCCCGTTTAATTTTTACACCCTTAACCACTTTATTCTCAACTAAGATTTCTGTAACGATATCCTAGATAAGTTCGATATTCCCGGTTGAAAGAATTTCCTCAGCGGCGGCTTTCGAATATAGCTCTCTATAGATCGGAA
>BDSV01000034.1 GCA_002898075.1 bacterium BMS3Abin03 | reverse complement strand
TCAATTTCTCAAACAGCAAACCTAAGGTGCTGTCAAGTCTTGCTATCGCAAGGTTAATTTCCGGCGAATCGGGCCCGAATTTATGTCCGGCGTTATCAGTTGCTTCAAAGTACAACGTTAAAAAGTGCGGTCTCGTTTCAGGTGGAAATTTCAGCCAGCTAATTATTCCGTTAACTCTTTTTTCATAAGGACGGGAATATTTGTAGTACTCAAAGTAATCCGGTCTTCTGTATTTTAAATCGATTGATGAACCGGGCCAAAAATAACTGGCGGTAATAATTCCTTGCCGCCCGGCTGTTTCCCAGAATGCTTCTCCTTTGTACCAGTAACTGTTGTTAACCTGAACAGAATCTCTCAGGGTAAATTTAGTATGGGTATTCTTATCCTCTATTATATTAAATATTATTCCATGATGAACCGGATACATTCCCGTGATTATTGAATAATGGTTAGGAAAAGTTTTAGATGGAAATACGGGTTGAAATGATAATGCGGAAACACCGTTCTCTTTAAGATAATCTATGTTAGGTGTAATGTTCCTGTTCGCATAATCCCATCTGAATCCATCGAAGGAAATTAATAGTACATAAGGAACGGGCTGGGAATATGATGCGGTATTTAGAGATGCAAAGAATACTAATAAAAGAAGTATTCTAAAAAGAAATTTTGAATTTCTCATATCATTTTTTCTGTTCTGAAAATATTTTAAAATAATAGAATAACATTTTAACTATTATTGTTGTTACAAATTTACCCAAACAAAATCTTTAAATAATTAACCGGACAAATTATTGCCGGATTTATTTATAATGCCTGGGGAAGTAAAAAGGAGAAACATTTGAATTAACATTAAATATAATGAAAAATCGTTCACATATCCAAATATAAAAATTTGAATTTAATATAAAAAAAAGCTTGAATTACTGTAGAATTAAACTGATATTTACCTATAATTAATAAACTTTTTACCGAAGTGAAATAAATATTTTTTGAGTTATTTTACTTGGTATGTCTCTAAACAACTAAATATCACACAACAAAAGGAGATAATTTATGGGTAAGCTTTACAAATTTTTTGTATTTGCGGTACTCTTGCTATCCACTACATTATATGCCCAAAAATATACAATTTCGGGTGTAGTAACTGATGCATCAACTGGAGATAAATTGGTTGGGGCGAATGTGTATATTCCGGATGAGTTTATAGGAGCAGCCACAAATGAAAATGGGGAATACTCCATTTCTGTTGACGCAGGTACTTATAAGATTACCTGTAGTTATATCGGTTTTGACAAAATAGAAAAAACTATTGATGTGAAATCCGATATAACTTTGAACTTTGCTATGAAGGAATATCAGTTTACTCTTTCTGTAACGGTTATTGCAGACCGTGTAAAAGAAAGAGAAACCCCGGTAGCATTTTCCAATGTTGATAAAAAGGAAATGGAATTCACCCTCGGTTCACGTGATATTCCTTTGGTTATGAACATTACTCCTTCGGTTTATGCTACCAATCAGGGTGGCGGCTCGGGTGATGCAAGAATTAATGTTCGTGGTTTTGACCAGAGAAATTTTGCTGTTATGATAAATGGTATTCCTGTAAACGATATGGAAAACGGCTGGGTTTACTGGTCGAACTGGGATGGACTGGGTGATGCTACTTCTTCAATCCAGATGCAGAGAGGTTTGAGCGCTGTTAACTTAGCTGTTCCTTCAATCGGCGGTACTATGAACATCATAACCGATCCAACCAAATTTAAAGCCGGCGCATTCTTTAAGAGCGAATTTGGTACCGGTGATTTCCGTAAGATGACTTTATTCGGTCATACCGGCTTAATCGGTAAATTTGCTATGAGCTTTGGCGGTGTGCGTAAAGTAGGTCAGGGTCATGCAGATAAAACATGGACCGATGCCTGGTCTTACTATTTGGGAATGGCATATCAGATTAACGATAAGAACAGATTAGAGTTATATGCAATCGGTTCTCCTCAGAGACATGGTCAAAGAATGTACAGACTAAATACTGCTACATTTAGTCATGAACTGGCACGAGATTTAGGTTTCCCGGAGGCTGCTCTTAAAGATCGTAAGCTTAAAGAGCAAGGATTGCTTTACAATTCTAACTGGAGTCCTGCTAGCACTTCTTATCAGGGTCTTCAGTGGGAAAGATCTTACTGGAATAATAGTATTAATCAGAGATATAATGCTACATTCTTACAGGAAAGACAGAATTACTTCCATAAACCATTGGTTAACTTAAACTGGTATAGCCAGTTATCAGATAAATTCAGTTTATATTCAACTATTTACTGGTCTGGTGGACAGGGTGGCGGTAGCGGTACTTTCGGTAAAATGAAATACGATTATTCCTTAATGCAAAGAGTTGTCGACTGGGATGCAACTATTTCTAATAACAGAGGAAATGAAATTTTAGACGATCCGTTAGGAACCGGTGATTCAACAATGTATGTTATTTCTACCAATAGAAAAGACGATCCCGTCTATGGTCGTGGTGGTATTTTAAGAAATAGTGTAAATTCTCAATGGACTGTTGGAGCAATTGCAAAAGCTTATTATAAAGTTAGCAAATATCTCAACACTTCATTTGGTCTCGATTGGAGAAAAGCTAAAATTGATCACTATAGAGAAGTTCGTGATCTGTTAGGAAATGATTACTATAATTTTAACGGTAATGATTTCGAAAGCGGATCCCAATATTATAAAACCCTTGGTGATAAAATCGATTATTTCAAAACCAATACAATTGATTGGCTAGGCGGTTATCTCCAGGCAGAGTATACCCGTGATAAATTTACATTTTATGGAATGAGTGGATACTCCGTTATCAAATATACGTTTACTGATCATTTTAAACTGGATCCTACAAAAGGTGGCGAAAAGTATATTGAGACCGATCAGATTGGCGGTTATCAGTTTAAGGGTGGTGCCAGCTTCAGAGTGACTAACCTGATTCAGTTATATGTTAATGGTGGTTACGTTTCGAAAAACCCAATCTTTGACCAGGTTATAAATGATAGAACCGGTACCTTGGTAGAGAATCCGGTAAATGAAAAATTCGCTTCGTTTGAGCTTGGTGCATATACCGTATTAATTAAAAACAAATTAACATTTAACCTTAGTGGATATTATACGAACTGGACAGACCGTGCGCAAACTATTGGTGTTATTAATGCCGATGGTACAGACGGTTTAGTTAGGTTAGATGGAATCAGCTCTCGCCACATGGGTATTGAGTTCGAAACCAGATATCAACCTGTTAAATTTATCCGCTTTACTTTGAATGGCAGTTTTGGAAACTGGGTATATACTAAGGATATTAGCGGTTCATACATAATAGACTTTGGTACTGGTGAAGAGATAGAATACAACTACTATCTTAACAACTTGAAAGTCGGCGATGCTCCTCAAACTCAAGTAGTCTTGGGTCTTACTGTATATCCGATACACGGAATGCAGGCAGGAATTGTTTGGAGATTTTATAGTAACTACTTCTCTCAGTTCGATCCTTTCAGCAGAAATGATCCCGAGGACAGAGCTCAGGTATGGAAAGTGCCTTCATACAACTTAGTGGATTTCAACTTTGCCTATGATATTCCGGGTCAAGTTCTTGGTATGAGAGCTACTTTATTTGCTCACATATTTAACCTGACCAATGCACTCTATGTGCAGGATGCTGTTGATAACAGTAGTTATAATGCATGGACAGGCGACGGTAAAAATCACAAGGCAGATGACGCCGAGATTTTCCCCGGACTTCCTACTGCATTTAATCTTGGATTTAGCATAGGAATTTAATGCTGTAATCCTGTTTACTTGTTATTAAAAAAGGCTGCCTTTTTTGTGGCAGCCTTTTTTATTTCAATCAAATGAAATTTAATGCAGCAGCAATAAAATTCTGTTCAATCTAATCGACCCGATTAACTTGAAAAGCTGTGTAAAAGGAATGTCGCGATCCCACGAAAATAAAACAATGAATGCTTGCCCCACAACCATATCACGGGCTACAAATCCCCAAAACCTGCTGTCGAGACTGTCATCCCTATTGTCACCCATCATAAAATAATAATCTTTTTTAAAAGTATAAGAAGACACAGGGATGTCGTTTATAGTAACTACCCCGTTTTTAATATTTACAACTCTTTTATCATATTCCCGGTCTATAATTGTTCTCCATTGCTCAACATTATATTTATTAAGCGGTATAGTCATACCTTTTTTCGGAACTACGAGCGGACCGTAATTATCTTCGTTCCAGGGCATACCTTTTGGAAAAATCCGCGGGTCGCCGTATCCAACCGGTTTTGGTTTGAGAAAACTACCGTTCATTCCGTTATAATATTTTATGTGCGGGGGTCGCCAAAATTCTTTACCGTTTACGAATACAACCTTGTTCTTTATCTCAATTGTGTCGCCCGGCGTCCCGATACATCTTTTAACATAATTAACACCTAATTCCGATGCATGCAATTTATCTCTGCCTCCGGGAAATTCGAAAACAACTATATCGGTAGGTTTCGGGTCTTTTAACGCAGGCAGCCGGATATGAGGGATTTCAACTTCGGTAAAAGGGATATACTTTGGAGATGAAGAGCCGTAAATAAATTTGTTTACCAGTACAAAATCGCCCACAAGTATTGTATCTTCCATCGAACCGGTGGGGATACGGGTGTTTTGAATGACGAACGTGATTATAAAAAATGCGGCAATTGCTGCATAGAACAATTGTCTGAAAAATTCAACTGTTTTTTCCCTTGGAGTAACGGGTTTCTTTTTTTCTTCTTTTTTCTTTGTGAAAAAGTTTTTTAAGGTTTCTTTAATTGGCAATTTTATTCTCCGAAAATTTCGATAAAAGATGATACGAGTTTAAAGTCGATTTCAAAATAATAGCTGCAGGGGTAATTAAGCACCCGGTTAACTAAGTAAATTAATAATCAATCTATAAATATAATGAAGTTATACATCTCCGGGAAAGTCTAAGAATAGGGGACTCGACAGGTGGAGCTTATTTATTGTGAAATGTAAGCACCGGTTAAAATTATGCAGGATGTTTTTCACCGGATCCCTCGGTATTCAGTTCGTTTAAAACTTTAAACTTTTGTTCTTCGAACTTTTCTTTCAGCTCATCTTTTATCGGGTGAGACGGGGGAAGCTCAATTTTTAATGGATCGACGAGATTCCCGTTAATGTAAAAAATAAAATGTAAATGAGGTCCGGTTGCTAATCCGGTGCTTCCCACGTATCCGATAACCTGGCCCTGTTTTACTTTTGTTCCCTTTTTAATTCCTTTTGCAAATCCGGACATATGCAGATACATTGTTGTATAAACAGAGTTGTGTTTTATTTTTACATATCTGCCGTTAGCTTTACCGTATGCTGCTTCTACAACCGTACCATCGCCTACGGTTCTTATCGGGGTTCCTGTGGGTGCGGCATAATCTACACCGTAATGCGGGCGATAAACTTTTAATATCGGGTGTAATCTTCTTGATGTATAACGTGAGCTTATCCTCGCAAACTCAATCGGTGTTTTTAAGAATTCCTTTCTCAAGCTGTTTCCGTTTTCATCGAAGTACTGGTAAATACTATCCTGCTCAAAAGGTATTGCAAAAAAATCTTTGTTATTGTGGTAAAAGTATGCGCCTAAAACTTTTCCAATCCCGACCATCTGGCTGTCCACGTACTCTTCTTCATAAATAATTTTAAATTTATCTCCTTTTTGAAGACGATAAAAATCTATTTGCCATGCATAAATCTGTGAGAGCCGGATTGCTAATTCTATGTCTGTCTTACTCTCTTCCAGAGCAACATAAAGAGATGTGTTTATTGTTGCTGCTTTAGTTTCTTTCTTTATCGTTACATTTTTTTTGCCTTCATAAACTCTTACTGAATCATTCAAATCATATATAACGAAGTTTACAGGGTCTTTCTCGTAAACCATATATTTAACGGACATTAAACTGTCATCTGCTGTGTATATGTGATATGTTTTCCCGGTGCGAATCTTTCTTACATCGAAGATATTTTTAGATGCGATTGCAATTTCAGAAACATTTGTTTTGGCTAAATGGTACGGAGCGAGAATATCGGAGAGAGTTTCATTTCTGTTAACAACATACGAATGTTTAGTAAGCGAGTCTTCCGCAAAACCGAATTGGTTTAATACAGGTTTGGAAGAAACCGGGTTTAAAATTGTTTTATCATCGGGTTTTGATTTTAGAATACCTTTTAACAGTATAGAAACTGTTATTATAAAAATGGTTAATAAAATTAATTTATAAAATATTACGGGATTTTTTCTTGTTCTCATTTGTTCCTTGTTGTAAGAAATTTGGTTGCAAAAGTTACACTAATCCGTAAAGTAATTCAATAAAAACGCAAATAATTAAAGAGTGAATAATTTTATATTATTAGCATATTATTTATTTTAACAATTGAATTTCATAAGATTATAATTTCTTGTTTTGATCATATAGAACTTGCATTATAATCATTGGCTTGTGTGTAAATCGATTTTTCATTCTCGTTTCATCTGGTTTATAATTTTATATTTTAATCGAATGGAACTCATATTATAATCATTTTTTTGTGTGTAAGTAATACTTACATTCTCGTTTCATCTTCGTAATGATAAAATGAATGCAGCAAAAAAAACAGGGTTAATTTTAGGATTAGTTGCCGCATTATTTGTTTTATTCTTCGGAAACCTCGACCCGCAGAATCCTCAAGTTACCGTAATGGCTGCCATCGCCGCACTAATGGCTCTCTGGTGGATTACGGAAGCAATTCCTTTAGGCGCCACTTCATTAATTCCATTAATACTCTACCCGTTCTTCGGTTTGATGAAAGCCGATGAAATTGCATCATCTTATATAAATTCTATAATTTTTCTTTTCCTTGGCGGCTTTATGATTGCAATTGCTATGGAAACCTGGGGATTGCATAAAAGAATTGCACTAAGGATTATTATTCTCTTCGGCGGAAGCCCTAATTCTATAATAATTGGTTTTATGACTGCGAGCGCTTTTTTATCGATGTGGATTTCAAATACGGCAACAGCTATTATGATGCTGCCAATAGCCATGGCAATAATTTCGAAATTAGAAGATGAATTCGGAGAGGGGAAGATCAGTAAATTTGCGCTGGCAATTTTACTTGGGGTTGCATATTCATGCTCGTTAGGCGGTATGGCAACACTTGTCGGAACGCCGCCGAACCTCGTGTTAGTTAAACAATTAAATATAAGTTTTCCCAATTCACCGGAAATCTCTTTCGGTTCGTGGATGCTTCTTGCTTTACCGATAACAATTATTCTTTTGGTTTTTACTGCTTTCTTATTGACCAAAGTAATTTATAAAGTAGATAAATCTATTCACCTGGATAAAGAATTTATTAGAAATGAATACAGGAAGCTTGGACCGATGAATTCGGAAGAAAAATTTGTTAGTGTAATATTTGCCCTTACAGCATTTCTCTGGATATTCAGAACAAATTTAAATATAGGAATATTTACCATTCCCGGGTGGTCTAACTTGTTTGCCAATGCATCGTTTTTTAATGATGGTACTGTTGCAATAACTATGGCATCGCTGTTATTTTTTATCCCTTCTAAAAATTCCGATACAACACTGTTGAACGCAGAAGTTTTCAACAAAATTCCATGGGGAATCGTTTTGCTTTTTGGCGGCGGCTTTGCCCTCGCAAAAGGATTTTCATCAACCGGGCTTTCAAATTTTATCGGTGTGCAGTTAGCCGGGTTAGCTTCATTTCCTCATCTTCTAATGATATTAATAATTGCAGTCTCGGTAATTCTTTTAACCGAACTAACCTCGAATACTGCAACTACCCAGATGATCCTTCCGATAATGGCTTCGGTATCGGTTGCAATGAAGTTAAACCCGATGCTGCTTATGATCACCGCAACGTTATCTGCTTCCATGGCTTTTATGCTTCCGGTTGCGACACCGCCTAATACAATAATTTTTGCTACGGGGAAGGTTAAAATTTATCAAATGTTAAAAACTGGTATAATTATAGATTTCGTGGGTGTTTTTGTTGTAATCTTGCTGCTCTATCTGCTCGGCGATTCTGTATTTAGTCTCGGGACTCTGCCTGCCTGGGCAGTCTCACCATAATTATTTCATTTCCAACAAAATACTTAGTGTGTAAACAGATTATAGCGTAAGTGATAAAATGAAACATTAATGATCGATAGAAATTATTATTATCGTTTCAAGTTTGATTACTCATAACCATACAGCCATTTATTCATACCCGGCAAAATAAATATTTAACGAAATTCCACACTTGTTCTGAAAACTAATCCGCCCCGGTGGAAATTGGAAATGCAGATAATATGAAAATTATTCGATTATATATATATGGATTTTATTCATTATTTTATACTATTTACAAATTGGTTTTCGGATTTTGGTTTTATTATAAACTCACTTTTATCCTCTTGAAAAAGCGATGAGTTTATGGTAAAATCAGAAAACCAATTAAATATAGTGTATATCTTTAACTTTATCATGCAGAAAAGGCATTGTTTCACAGGGCAATTTTGGAGGCAAACTTAATGAGCCGGCACAAATTAATGATTCGAACTCATATACGTTTTTTACGGATGCTAAGAATATTTGTTAAAAAATCGTTATTTTTTCACATAATTTCTTTAATTAATTTTATTTGTTTAATAAATATGTTTGGGGGTTCTACCTATGTTTCCCTTTAATGAAAAAAACCATAAGTTATTTACTATGCCTGAAATTGCCTCATTACCCGTTAGGGAAGAAATAGAAGAAAAGTACAAGTGGAATCTTTCTGATATCTATAGTACCGAAGAAGAGTGGGAAAAAGATTTTCAGTGGGTCGAAGACAATCTCGATGGCTATAAAAAATTCATCGGGAAGTTAAGCGATAGTTCTGAAACATTGCTTGCCTGCTTTAAGTTCGATGATGAAATAGGTATTAAGATTGAAAGACTTTACCTGTATGCTATGTTAGCTAAGGATAGCGATATGCGTGTGCAAAAGTACCAGGCAATGAATGAAAGGATAAAGTCGCTTTATTCAAGAGTATCGACCGTGAGTTCGTTTATTAGACCCGAGCTGCTCCAAATTCCGGACACAAAACTTTTTGGGATGATAAATGCAAATGATGAGCTTAAAGTTTATGAACATTCAATAAAAAATCTTCTGCGGACAAAGAACCACACACTTTCGAAACCTGAAGAAGAAATACTCGCTCTTGCAGGTGAGATTTCCCAAACGGCTTATAATTCTTATTCGATGTTTACTAATGCAGATGTAAAGTTTCCAGGTGTAAAGGACGATGAAGGCAAAAATGTTGAAATGTCTCATGCAAGATTTTACGCAGCAATGTATTCAAAAGACAGGTATTACAGGGAAAGAGCATTTAAAGCATATCTCGAACCATATCAAGAATATGCAAATACGCTCACAACACTTTTTAACGGAAATCTTAAAACGAATATCTTCTTTGCAAAAGCAAGAAAATATAATTCAGCAAGAGAAGCTTCTCTCGATACGAACAATATACCTGTTTCGGTATATGATAAACTTGTTGAAGAAGTAAACAACAATCTCGCCCCGATGCACAGGTGGGCATCGCTAAAAAAGAAGCTGCTCGGTGTTTCCGAGATGCATCCATACGATGTATATGTTACGGTTTTCAATTCGATAAAAGAGAAAAAATATCCTTATGAAGATGCAAAAAATATTGTACTCGACGCATTGCAATTAATGGGTGACGATTATCTGAATTCTCTGCGTACCGCATTCGAAAACAGGTGGGTCGATGTTTACGAAACGAAGGCGAAAAAGAGCGGGGCGTATTCATCGGGAACAACTTACGGAGTTCATCCTTATGTTTTACTTAACTGGACAGATTTGTTGAATGACGTTTTTACGCTTGCTCACGAAATGGGTCATAATATACATTCATATTATACCGGGAAAACACAGCCGTTTCCCTATGCAAACTATTCCATTTTCCTTGCGGAGGTCGCTTCTACGTTTAATGAATCGCTGCTGCTAGATTACCTGATTGCAAATTCCGAAAGCAGGGAAGAAAAACTTTACCTGCTTGAAAAATATCTGAACAACATTACATCTACGGTTTATCGACAGGTTATGTTTGCTGAATTTGAAAATACTGTTTACACCAAAACCGAAAAAGGCGAGGCGTTAACTAAAGATATATTATGTGAACTCTACAGGAATGTGTATCAAAAATATTGGGGACCTGGGATGGTAATGAATAAAGAGGAAGAATATACCTGGGCAAGAGTACCGCATTTCTATTATAATTTTTACGTCTATCAATATGCAACCGGGTTTGCTGCATCTGAAGTGCTTGCTAATAAGGTTAAGAATGAAGGTGCACCTGCCGTTAAGAGCTATCTCGATTTCCTAAAAGCGGGAAGTTCCGATTACCCTATCAACATTCTTAAAAATGCCGGTGTCGATATGAACTCGCCGGAGCCGGTAATATCCGTTGCAAATAAAATGAATGAAATTTTAGATGATATGGAAAATCTGCTTTAAGATTGATAAGTTTATATATGAGAAATAAAATTTTACAGGGCTGTCTCAAAAGTCATTAATTTTATATCATTCCCGTGGAAACGCATAGGCGTCAACTTAAGGAATATTTCCTAAAAGATGACTAAGAAAAAGTGCAATTTTATTGAATTGCCACGACCTTTAGATAGTGGATTAAATTAACTAACGGACTATTGGCTTTAGCCAAAACTGAATAAAGAGTTGTGGCTAAAGCCATAATTAACTTGGGCTTACAAGTTCCCCGACTTAAAGAGACTGTGTGAAAATTAGTAAAACGGTTAAAACCGTTACAAAAAAGTTGCATTTTTCGCTTAAATTCACCGGAATGAATTCCGGTGTTAATGATAATTTGTATTTTTAACACAAGCTCTAAAAGTCGGGGCAATTAAGTTAACGCACATGCGTGGAAACGGGAATCTAAAACCTTTATAGCAAGTTACATTCCCACTTTTTCCGATAAATAGGGATAAATGACAAACAAGCAATAATTACTTTTGATACATCCTTATTTTTGTCCGGTAAATAAATCAATTTAAGGAATTCGAAAATGAAACTATATAATAGAAAAGATATTAATGAATATTTCCAGTCGCTTACTTACGATGATATTAGTTTAGTTCCCACCGAAGTGTCAAAAATAAAATCGAGAAAAGAAGTTGACACATCCGCTGAATTTTTGGGTGAGAAATTGTCTTTACCGGTAATCTCAAGTCCCATGGAATCGGTAACGGGAATTGAAATGGCAAAGGAACTCACAAATCTCGGATGCCTCGGTATTTTAAACCGTTTCGATTCATCATTAAATAAAATTTTGGATGGTGATAGTAACGGAAATGAAATTAAAGCAGTATCGATTGCTCTAAACACTCAAATTGATGCTGTGGAAAAACTTGCAAATCATAATTATTTAATCTGCATAGATACCGCAAATGCAAATAACCACGAAGTATTAATAAAAGCAGAAGAGATAAAGAAAATATTTAACGTCCGGGTTATTGTTGGTAATACTGCTCATGGTGCAACCTTACGGCAGCTTGAAGCTGCAGGTGTAGATGCGGTGCGCGTTGGTATTGGCAGCGGGAGCGTATGTACTACAAGCATTCAAACGGGTATAGGAATCGGGCAGGTTTCTTCTTTGCTGGATGTATTATTTGCCCGGGATGAAATGAAACTAAATATTAAAATAATAGCCGACGGCGGCATTAAAAGCCCCGGAGATATAGCAAAAGCTTTAGCGCTCGGTGCCGATGCGGTTATGCTGGGCAGGATGCTTGCAGGTACAAGGGAAACTCCCGGCGAAGTAATTAAATACGATGATCAGCTATGGAAAAAATACCGCGGCTCTGCATCGTTTGGTGTAAAAATGCGTAACGAATTTATTGAAGGCGAAGAAACAATGATTCCATACAAAGGCGCTGTAAAAAATGTTATCGATGGAATTTCGGACGGTTTAAAGAGTTCTATGAGTTATATGAACTGCTCGAATTTAAATGAATTGAGCAGGAAAAATACTTTTGCGGTTTTGAGTAATAGTTCTTACCTGGAAAGATTGCCTAAAAAATAAGATAATCTTTTATTATTTTGTGTTACAAATAAACTATTTATTAGAACAGACAAAGAGGTTCGGTTATGCATGAAAAAAGTATTGAACTATTAAATAAGGCGGTTGCAGATGAGCTTCAGGCGGTACATCAGTATATGTATTTCCATTTTCATTGTGATGATTTGGGTTATGATCTTTTGGCTGGGTTATTCAAAAAAACGGCAATAGAAGAAATGGGTCACGTTGAAGTTCTTTCTGAACGGATACTGTTTTTGAAAAGCGATATTGATATGAAAGTTGCCGGCGAAGTAAAGCAGATTTACGATGTAAAAGAAATGCTTGAATGTGCTGCTAAAATGGAAGAAGATAGTGCTAAAGCATACAATCTTTGGGCGAATGAATGTGCCGCAAATGCTGATTCCGCATCAAAAAAAATATTTGAAGACCTTGTAAGTGTTGAAGAACTTCACTTCGACCAGTTTGATACCGAGATGGGAAACCTTAATAAATTCGGTGAAAAGTATTTAGCATTACAATCGATCGAAAGAAGCAAAAGTATCTCGGGTTCGCCTGCTGCATAACACTTTTTGCACGGGTTCGTAAAAGGTTATTATTAAAATTCGGATACCCGGATATACTCGTCAGGAGGCGCTTTCAAATACGCAGCAAGTGAATCGAGCTAAATTATGGGCACCGGAAAATTTCAGCATCCTTTTTTATCATTAAAGAATCTGCCGGCGAATGTGGAATCGGAATTCATATTACCGGTAATATTATTTAACGATTCCGATAAACGGTTCAGATCATCAGCGGATTCTTCGTTGTTTATTATCTTACCCAAACTGCCTTTTCCATCGGCTGCGGAGCCGGTGGTCTTCTTCATCTATAACGATCGTGAGCAGAATCATTCTGAAAAACGATGAAAGATTTATAAAATTTTAAGCTTGAATAACTTAATCCGGGGGATTTCTTCTCTTCACAATAATTACATTTTCAAAGTGGATTCGAGAACCAAAAATAGGATAATAAATTTCAGGTTAGCTGAAGGAAATAGATTCAGGAAGTAATTCGGTCTTCTACTTTTATTTTGAACATTTCAGATGAAACAGTGTTTTCATAAAACTTAAAAACATTTATATGATAATTATTGCTGCGCCAGTTTGATCGCCCTGTATTATCATCTGAATTATTGTTAACTACCTTAAAGCGTTCATTTGTCTTCACTTTTAATTTATCTGTAGTTAATGTTTTTTGCCCGTTAGATTCGCTGTTTTGTACGGTGCCGGATGGATTATTTTCCACAACATTTATATTATTTTGAGCAATTGTTGATGATTTAGTTCTTTTGGCCTGATTTCTGATTTTATATAGCCCGAATGAGAAAAATACAACAACAGCAGTTATTACGATGAATAAGATTATACTCGACTTTATTACGTCAATTAGTTCCATATTATTCTTTTTTTAAGTTTTTAGTAGGTTTTATCAATATTTATACCATAAAAAAAACGAATTTACAACTATTCAATTTGCCTCATAATTAAAAACCAGATTGAGATATTTTATCATTATGAGATCAAATAATCGAGTTTAAATTAAAAAGCCGTCATTCCTGTAAGTTATTGTTTCACATTGACTTTGCGGGAAAAGATTGATAACTTTGACGGCTAATTTATCGAAAAATAAATTAGTAATCACAAATATCTGAGAGGTACTCTTATGACGAAAGCTGATATCGTTGACAGAGTTGCGGCCGGAACAGGACTCACTAAATTGGAAACCGAAGCCATCATTGAAGGATTTTTTAAAACAGTTATCGAGTCTTTAAAAGACGGCAGAGGAATAGAAATACGAGGCTTTGGAAGTTACCGTGTGAAAAAGAAAAACTCGCGACAGGCGCGTAATCCCAAGACCGGTGAACAGGTCTTTGTACCGGAACACTATGTACCGACTTTCAAGTTCTCAAAAGAGTTTAAAGAAATGGTAAATGACGGCATGATGCAAAGAGAAAAAGAGGCAGCGGTTTAAATGATAAAATATTGCCCTGAATGTGGTGCTGAATTAAATAAAGAATTTAAATTTTGTCCCAATTGCGGTGCAAACCTATCCAATCTTTCCATAAATAGCGGGGAACAGGAATCCAAAGCCAAACCGGTTTATACTGAAGATGTTATTATTTGTGATAATTGCGGGGAAGAGAATTCACCAAGTAATGAAACCTGCGCGGGTTGCGGTATAAAATTAGAAGGTGCCGAAGAAAGAAAAATAGTTGTTGAACATAAACTAAAATCGGAACCGATACATAAACCGGAAAGAAAAAAATCTACTAAGAAAAAAAAGAAATCATCCGTAAAGAAAGCAGTAAAACCCGAACAGGTGGACAGCAAACCGGAAGAAAAATACCTCGACAATAAAAAAATATTAATATTCACTTCGCTTGTTACTGTGCTGATAATTATAGTATTAGTTACTTCGGGAGTTCTGGATTCGGGGAACACGGTTAATGTTAACACTCAGAATTTAAACGATCAATCACCGGGAGTTAATTTACAAAACGTTCAGCTAATGAATGATTTAGAGGCAAAGATAAAAGCAAACCCTGATGATGTAAAATCTTTATTAAAATTAGCAAACTTAAGATTCGACAGCGGTCTTTTTGAAAAAGCAATTACTAATTACAAACAGTATTTGGCAAAAGTGCCTTCGGATGCAAATGCCCGTATCGATATGGGTGTCTGTTATTACAATTTAGGTGACCTTCAGACTGCGATTGCTGAAATGGAAAAGGCGCTTCAGTACGAACCGAATCATCAAATCGGTTCTCTAAATCTGGGCATTGTAAATCTCTCTGCCGGAAATATAGACAAAGCAAAAGAATGGTTCAGAAAAGCGGTTGCAATAAACCCGAATTCTAAAACGGGCATAAAAGCTCAGGAATTGTTAAATTCGCATAACTAATTATTAAGGAGTAGAACATGCCTTGCGGTAAAAAAAGAAAACGTCATAAAATGGCAACTCATAAAAGAAAGAAAAGATTAAGAAAGAACAGACATAAAAAGAAATTAAGATAAATTTTTTCTAAACTTTTAACTATTTTAAATGGTAAGTGTTTTTAAACATTTACCATTTTCTTTAAATAAACAGATAACAATTAAAGCCAACTTAGCTCAGATGGTAGAGCAACGCATTCGTAATGCGTAGGTCGCCGGTTCGATTCCGGCAGTTGGCTCTTTTTTATGTGAAACGTCAAACGTCAAATGTGAAACGGGAGAATGATGAGGATGTAAAAAATTCAAGCCGGTAGAGATGCCGGTTTTTTTGTTTTTAAACTTCCCAGCAAATTTAACATCCGGTTTTATGATTATGTAAAAGCAGCCACGGTATGATCTCACAATAAAAACCAGACAGGCGGTGAAGGGTATGAAATATTTATTTACCTGTTATAATTTATTTTTTTGGAATTAATCTCCGAAACACCTTTCCGCTAAGTGCATTAAAATTATTTTACTTATGGATTTTAAATCCTGCCTGTAATTATTCCCTTTAATTGACTATCCTTAATTGTACTAAAATAATCATACTAAGTATGTAAAAATGAGACTTTGTTTTATCTTGAAACTGTAAAAACCTATTAAAAGCAACTTTTATAAGCAATTAACAAGATAGATATTTGGCATTAAAGTTGTGAAATACGATTATTAAAAAATAATAAGGAAAAACAATGAACTTCTTAGAAATTATTATATTCTTCTGGTCGACTATTTTTATAGTTTCAGGAATGTATCTCGGTCATAAATCCCATAAAAGAAAAAAAGAACTGCAAAATCTTTTTCAGTAATGAGGTTCTGCAAATACTTTTACGGGGATACATTCTTACCAGCTTTTTATACCTCTCATATCTTACAATTTTGTAAAGCATTTTTGCGTCCGGTTTGAATATTTCTACCTGATTTTTATTCTTACATGCCGGTTACATTTCATTCCATCCAAATATATTTACGGAAAATCCACACATATATTATAAATTAATAATTTTTCTTTACCTCCATATCCTTCATTATTTCTCGTTTTGAAAACAAATGAAATTATTGGTGGAGAAATACGCAGTTTTTTCTTGACTTTTGAAGAAATTTTCTATTATTTTGGGGAGTAGTGGGGAAAAGTGGTGAATAGTTCCAAAAATAATTGAGAATATGTTTAGAGGACAGTTCAAATATTCAGTTGACAGCAAGGGCAGGATAAGTATTCCGGCTAAGTTACGCAGGCATGTTGCGCCCGATGCGAACGAAACTTTTATAATGACAAAGGGCACTGCTACCTGTATCGATATTTATCCGCTCGATCAATGGCAGCATATTGAAGAAAAACTTCTCAAGCTAAATCCTTTCAATCCTGCCGATGCAAAATTTATAAGAATGATTTCACAATTTGCTTCGGAAGACACAATGGATTCTCAGGCGAGGATTTTAATTCCTCAACCGCTGATCGAGTATGCTAAGATCGAAAAAGAAGTTCTGATTCTGGGCGCACTGAAAAAAATTGAAGTGTGGAATCCGAAAATATACGAAGAGTATATAAATCAAACAGGTGAAAGCTACGAGCAAATAGCTGCAAAAGTTATGACGGAATGATTACAGGTCATCATATACCCGTGTTGCTTAATGAGAGTCTTGACTATTTGATAACGAACAGAGCCGGAATTTACTTTGAAGGAACATTGGGCTTTGGCGGTCATTCGTTGGAAATTTTAAAGCGGTTGAACGAAGAAGGCATCTTAATTTCAACCGATGTTGACGGGAACGCATTTAAATATTGTAAGGAAAAATTTAAAAACGAAAAAAGGATCAAGCTGTACAACTTCAACTTTTCGGTTATTGATGTAATTGCTAAGATCGAATCGGTTGAGTTCTTTGACGGAGTGTTTGCAGACCTGGGAGTATCTTCTTTCCAGCTAGATAATGTATCGTCCGGTTTTACTTACAGCGCCGATGCACCGCTTGATTTTAGAATGGATAAATCGTTGGGGGTTAAGGCATACGATATAATAAATGATTTTACTGAAACGGAAATTGCAAATATAATTTATGAATACGGCGAAGAAAGAAAATCAAGAAAAATTGCGCGGCAGATTGTGAAAGAAAGAGATCTAAAACCAATTAATACTACCGGTGAGCTGAAACGAATAATTAATGAAGTAACCCCGGTAAGATTTCAGATTAAAACTTTATCGCGGGTGTTTCAGGCACTAAGAATTTATGTTAATGATGAGTTGAACAAATTAAAGGAATTTTTGCGCAACTCGGTAGATGTTTTGAATAAAGGCGGCAGGATAGTAATAATATCTTATCATTCACTGGAAGATAGAATTGTGAAAGAATTTTTTAAATACGAAGAGACGGATTGCATTTGTCCGAAAGATTCGCCGGTTTGTGTTTGTGAAAAAGAGCAGCGGCTGAAAATCCTTACAAAGAAACCTGTTCTGCCATCTGATAAAGAAATAAGTACGAATAGAAGAGCAAGAAGTGCAAAACTAAGAGCAGCCGAAAGAGTATGAAAAAAAATACTAAACCTTTAATACTTACAAGCTTGATAATGCTGCTTACGGCAACTGCGCTTATCTTAATTGTAATCGGTGTGAGATTGAAGTATGAAGAGCTGACACGGAAAAAAATGAAAATTGAAAAATTGTTAAAAGTGGAAAATTCAAGGAAAATAAATCTGATTGCAGAATATCAAACTTATAGTTCTAAGGAAAGAATTGTATCAATTGCGAAAAATGAATTGGGGCTTATAAAAAGGAATCGACCACAAATATCAATTTCGATAGATAAAACATTAATAAACGAAATAAATGAAAGAGTGAAATTAAAAGATGATTAACTCCAGAGCTTTGCTCATAACAGTAATATTTATTCTTTTCTTCGCCTTGCTTGTAGTTAAGCTTGTTAACATTCAAATTGTTAGAAGCGATGAATTAAAATATTATGCGCAAAGGCAGCAAACCAAGCTGGAAACTATTAAGGCAGAGCGCGGATTAATCTATGACCGAAACAACCTTCTTTTAGTTTATAACAGAAGCGATATAACTTTTTATTTAGACCTTCGCATGGTTAGCAATGATAAAAAAGAAACTGTGGCGGAAAAATTTTCTTCGGTATTCGGTAAGAGCAAGTCGCATTATCTTAAACTGATGGATCGAAAAGGAAGGACAATCGTGCTGGAGAAAAAAGCTCCGTCCGAAAAAGCAATTCTTTTGAAAGATTTTAAGATAACCGGTTTGTTCTCAGTTGAAGAGCCGACCCGTGTTTACCAGTATGGGTCTCTCGCTTCGCATGTTTTAGGTTACGTTAATAATGAGTTTGTAGGTGTTAACGGTGTTGCCAAAGCGTTTGAAGACCTTCTGAACGGAGAGGACGGAAGAAGGTTGGTTGAGCGTGATGCAATTGGCGGTATTATTTCTGTCTCCGATGAAGAGACGGTTCCGCCCGTACCGGGTTACAATTTAATTTTAACGATTGATAAAAACTACCAGTCGATTTTGGAAGATGAACTTCAAAAAGGATTGGAAAATTTCGGAGGTGAATCTGCAATCGGGATAATAATGGATCCGAATTCCGGTGAGATTCTGGCGCTTGCCAACATTGCAGATTATGATCCGAACTATTACTGGAAGTATCCGGATTACCTGAGAAGAAACAGGTCTGTTACAGATACTTACGAACCGGGTTCAACGTTTAAAGCATTTACACTGGCTGCGCTGCTCGATGCAGGTCTGGTTAAAGAGAGTGATTTGGTTTTTGTGGAAAACGGTAAATATAAATTCCGCAACACGTATATAAAAGACACTCACAAAAATACTTATTTAACGGTTGCAGGAGTTGTTAAAGAATCGAGCAACATTGGTATCGCAAAGCTTGTTCAAAAATTAAATGATGACACATACTATAAGTATTTGCGCGGCTTCGGGTTTGGTACTTACACATCAATCCCGTTGCCGGGCGAATCGAAAGGGGTTCTGAAAAAACCGAATTACTGGTCGGGTTTATCGAAGGTTTATATGTCTTTCGGTTATGAAATTTCGGTTACGCCTCTTCAGCTTATTACCGCTTATTCTGCTCTAATAAACGGGGGTGTTTTGTACGAACCGCGTGTAGTTAAAAGAGAAACCGATAAGAACGGCAGCGTAGTTTATGAATCGAATGCAGTAGCAGTAAGAAGAGTTATTACCGAAAATACATCGGCGCGGTTAAGAAAAGTATTAAGAGGTGTTGTTGAAAGCGGCACTGGTAAATTGGCAAATCTGGATTTTATAAATATCGGGGGTAAAACAGGCACAACCCAAATACTTGTTGACGGAAAATATTCAAAGCAAAAATACAACGCTTCTTTTATCGGATTTTTCCCTGCAGAAAATCCCCGGCTAATTTGTTTAATCTTAGTTAATTCTCCGAAAGTAAGCAAGTACGGCGGAAAGGTTGCAGCTCCTATTTTTAAAGAAGTGGCAGCAAAAATCATTCTTTCGAATAAAGGTAAATTTTTAGACAGACAGCTTAAGCAGGAAAATTCTATTAAAACCAAATGGGTAAAAACAGAAACAAAACAGAACAAAATAATTATTACACCTGTCGGTAACGATATTAATAATTTTGTTGATAGCGAAAACAACTATAGCGGATTGATGCCCGACCTCAGAGGCAGAACGGTTAAAGATGCACTTGTTACTTTAAATCTTCTTGGGTTAAAATACGATATAAACGGCAGCGGTGTAGTTACTTATCAAAGTATAAATCCGGGTACTCTGATTCAAATAAACGAGGTAGTAGAAATCAACTGCTCCGAAACATCAATTAAAGGGGTGAACATCTATTAATGAATTTATCTGAACTGTTAAATAGTTTAAGTGTTATCCAGGTTGCCGGAAATTTTTCGGATTCGGATGTTACATCAATCGAATACGATTCGAGAAAGGTAAGCCGGAATTCACTGTTTGTTGCAATAAAGGGTTTTACAGTTGACGGGCATAAGTTCATACCCGATGTTCTAAACAGAGGTGCAATCGGGGTAGTGCTGGAAAACGACTCCGGTTTACCCGATGAATTATTCGGGCATAGCGGTGCTGCTAAAATATTAGTCAACAATTCGCGGGTTGCCTTAGCCGAGTTGAGTCATTACTTCTTCGGCAGCCCTTCGGATAAAATTAATTTGATCGGGATTACGGGTACTAACGGTAAAACAACGGTTTCTTATTTTGTAAAAAATATTTTTGAAACAGCCGGAAGAAAAACCGGGTTAACCGGTACGATTGCAAATTATATAGGTGATAAAAAAATCGATTCGAAATTAACTACGCCCGAATCGAGTGATTTGAACGAATTACTTAAGGAGATGTATGATGAAGGATGCGAAGATGTTGTGATGGAAGTTTCTTCACACTCGCTTGCGTTAAAAAGAGTCTACGGTTTGAAATACAATTATGCTTTATTCACAAACTTAACTGCGGAACATTTAGACTTTCATCATGATTTCGAAAATTATTTGAATGCAAAAAAAATCTTGTTCGATACTTTATCTGCCGAATCGATCGCAATTGTCAACGCCGATGATCCTTACAGCGAAAGGATAATAAGCGATTGCAGCGCAAAGATATTCAAATACGGTTCATCTTCCGATGCCGGCTTTAAAATATTAGATATTCGTTACGATATGAACGGAACATCGTTTACGATAAACTATAACGATAATGTTTACCCGGTTGAAACAACCCTGATCGGTGAATTTAATGCGTACAACGCTTGTGCTGCTTTTGCTGTAAGCAAACTGAACGGGCTGCCGGATGAAAAGATAGTCGAAGGCATTAAAACAACTCCACAGGTTCCCGGACGATTTGAAGTTATAAGCGGTGGAATAAAAAAAGTGATTATCGACTATTCGCATACCCCCGATTCTCTGAAGCAGGCGCTGAAAGCAATACGGGCTTTAAATAAAAATAATTCGAAAGTAATAACGGTTTTCGGCTGCGGAGGTAACAGGGATAAATTAAAACGACAGGAGATGGGAAGAATCGCCACCGAGATGAGCGATGAAGTTATTATTACATCGGACAACCCGAGAGATGAAAACCCTTTTGAAATAATCGAGGAAATTAAAAAAGGCATAAGTAAAAAGAATTATAAAGCAATAGAGAACAGGGAAGAAGCAATTAAAGCTTCGATTGAGGAAAGTGATGATAATACAATTATTCTAATTGCCGGAAAAGGACACGAGGATTACCAGGAAGTAAAAGGAGTACGAACTCATTTTTCCGATAAGGAAGTTGCTGAAAAGTATTTACGTATTTGAAAATGGTAACATTAACGATCGAGGATTTATTCAATGTACCGACGGCGGTTATATATAATCCGGATGAATTAAAACCCGTAAAACATGTTGCCATTAATTCGCGGGAAGTAAAAAAAGGTTCTTTGTTTATTGCTATAAAAGGAAAACGATTTGACGGACATCAATTCGTAAAACAAGCTGTAAGGAACGGCGCAGGCGTGTTGTTAGTAAGTTCGAGAAAGCTTGCAATGTTCGATAATGTTGATGTTCCGGTTATAACAGTAAGAAATACAACTAAGGCATTAGGCGATATTGCAGCGATATGGCGAAAAAAATTAAAAGCGAAAATAATTGGCTTAACAGGCAGTGCAGGAAAGACTTCGACTAAGGAGATGATTGCAACAATTTTATCAGAGAAATACAGAGTGAATAAAACAATCGAAAATAATAATAATCATATCGGTGTTCCGTTGACAATACTTTCAACAAATTTGAAGCATGATGTGCTGGTTGCTGAATTAGGAACTAATCACTTCGGCGAGATAGAATACACTGCAAATATTCTTCAGCCCGATTTTGCTTTGATTACAAACATCGGTGATTCGCATCTCGAATTTCTGAAACGCAGGAAAGGTGTATTAAAGGAAAAAGCAGCGTTGTTCGATGTTACGCTTAAACGACACGGAAAGATATTTGTGAATTACGACGATCCGTTGTTAAAAAGTTATGCAAAAAAGAAAAGCGCTGTTTCGTATGGATTTAATGGACGACCGAAAGTTAAAGGACAAATAGAAAAATTTACGAACGATGGTAAAGCGGTTGTTGCTGTAAAAACAAAAAGTAAAAAGATCGTAAACGAACTTCCGGTTTACGGCGGGCAGAATGCAAAAAATTATCTGGCTGCGGTTGCCGTAGCGGATTTTTTGAAGTTAACTAAAAAGGAAATAAAAGAAGGAACGAAAAAATTATCTTCACCGGATAAAAGATTGAAGGTTAAAACATATAAAAACTTTTTAGTGATCGACGATACGTACAATGCAAGTCCCGATTCGACTAAAGCAGCGATTGAGCTTGTGAACAAAATAAAAACTTTTAACCGAAAGGTACTGGTGCTGGGCGATATGTTTGAATTGGGTAAAGATAAGATCAAGCTGCACCGTTCACTATCATCGGTTATAGCGAAGAATAAAATAGACGAAGTTTATTCGATCGGATCCGGAATGAAAGCATTAAACGATGCATTGAATAAAAAGAGAGTTGTTAACAAACATTTTAGAACAAGAAAATTATTAAGAAAATTTTTAGGTGAATTGGATTTAAACAATTCCGTGATATTGATTAAAGGTTCACGCGGGATGCGGATGGAAGAATTCTTAAAAATAATAGAGGACAGGGTTTATAGTTAATGCTTTACTATCTGTTTGATTACATAAATAAACTGTATGAACCGCCAGGATTTGACATCTTTAAGTTTTTAACGTTCAGGTCGGCGCTGGCGGCAATTACAGGATTGTTCCTTGCATTCTATTTAGGACCAAAGGTAATTAAACTGCTTCAGAAAAAACAGATAGGCGAAGCTAAAAAAGAGGATGGACCTAAGTTTCATTGGTCTAAAGCAGGCACACCTACTATGGGCGGAATAATAATAATTATTTCTGTTATAATTCCGGTTCTGCTTTGGGCGGATATTAAAAACATATACGTTATTCTTATTACCGTTGGAACACTTTGGTTAAGCGGTGTCGGGTTTCTTGACGATTATTTGAAGGTCGTAAAAAAATATCCGAATGGTTTAATAGCAAGGTATAAGCTGCTCGGTCAGGTTATGATAGGTTTGGTAGTCGGTGCAGTTATTTATTTCTCGCCGCAGTTTGAAGGAATAAATACATTAACAACTGTCCCATTCCTCAAAAATGTTAACCTCGATCTTTCGATACTCTATATACCTGTTGTTATTTTTATTGTAACTGCAACATCGAATGCAGTTAACTTAACCGATGGTTTGGATGGATTGGCTGCCGGTGTAATTGCAATAGTAATGATAGCGTTGGCAATATTAAGTTACATAAGCGGCAATGCAATCTTCGCAAACTATCTGAACATTCTGTATTTGCCCGGTTCGGGTGAGCTTACGGTTTTTGTATCTGCGCTTGTCGGTGCATCGCTTGGATTTTTATGGTACAACTGTTATCCAGCCCAGATATTTATGGGTGATACGGGTTCACTGGCGCTCGGCGGTGCATTCGGAATACTTGCGGTGTTAATTAAAAAAGAATTATTTATTCCTATTCTCGGCGGTGTGTTTTTTATGGAAACGCTTTCGGTGATAATCCAGCGTCTCTATTTCAAATACACGAAAAAGAAATACGGTGCAGGGAAAAGGGTTTTTAAAATGGCTCCCATCCATCATCATTTTGAAATGAAGGGATGGTCGGAACCGAAAATAGTTGTAAGGTTTTACATAATTGCTATCGTACTTGCAATAGTAAGTCTTGTTTCGTTTAAGATAAGATGATTGAAATTAAAAATAAAAAAATATCGGTCATAGGTGCAGTGCGCAGCGGAGTAAGCGCTGCAAAGTTAATTAAAAAGTTAAATGGTATTCCGTTCGTTAGCGATTTGAGCGATGAAGGAAAATTAAAGGAATCAGTAACCGAATTGAAAAGAGAAAAAATTAAATACGAAACAGGTAAACATACCGATAGAGTTTACGATTGTGACGTAATGGTTGTTAGTCCCGGTGTGCCGTTGGATTCGCCTGTTGTGGTTAAGGCAAAGGAAAAAGGAATAAAATTAATTAGCGAAGTGGAGCTTGCTTATCAGAATTGTAAAGGAAAAGTGATAGCTATTACAGGTACAAACGGCAAAACAACAACAACAAGCTTGTGCGGTCATGTGTTCAATCATTGCGGGTATAATGCTTTTACAGCAGGCAACATCGGGGTAGCTTTTTCGGAAATCGCATTGGACGTTAAAGAAAATGAAATTGTTGCTCTGGAAGTTTCCAGCTTTCAATTGGATTTAATAGACGAATTTAAACCTAAAGTAGCGATGATATTAAATATAACACCGGATCATCTTAACAGGTATGAAAACAGTTTCGATATGTATGCGGAGTCGAAGCAGAATATTTATAAGAATCAGGATGCAAACGATTTTCTGATCTTAAATAAAGATAACGGGGAAGTAATTAAATATTTGAAAGATCATAAAAGCAAATCATTTTATTTCTCTCTTAGTGAAGAAGTAGAGAACGGGTGTTTCAAGGAAGACAACAGAATTCATTTTAGAAAAAATAATGCAGACAAGTTTTTATGCAGGGCTTCGGATGTAAAGATAAAAGGCGAACACAATCTTTCGAATGCAATGGCGGTTATCTGCGCAGCAAAAATATTTAATCTCGATAATGAGAAGATCATCAAATCGTTGCAAACATTTGAAGGTGTCGAGCATCGGCTTGAATTAGTTAGAGAGATAGACGGGGTAAAGTTTGTAAATGACTCCAAGGCAACAAACGTAGATTCTGTATGGCATGCATTAAGAAGCTTTGATGAACCGGTCTTTTTAATTCTCGGGGGACAGGATAAAGGGAACGATTATTCTCAAATAAAAAATCTCGTTATCACAAAAGTTAAAAAGATTTATGCAATCGGCTCATCGGCAGAAAAGATATTTAACTTTTTTCACAAAGATGTGAAAGTAGAAATAAAAGAATCATTTGATGCAGTGCTTGCATCGGCAGTAAACGAAGCCAGGGAGGGTGATGTTGTTTTACTATCGCCCGCTTGTGCAAGCTTCGATATGTTCGATAATTACGAGCACCGCGGGCAGGCATTTAAGGAGGCAGTAAATAGTTTATAATGAAAAAATTAGCGCTTACAATTTTCTTTGATGCTTTCGTACTCATGCTTTTAGGTCTTGTTATAGTAATGAGTGCAAGCAGTACATACAGTGTTTTCAGGTTTGATAGCGTATTTCACTTATTCAGTTCACACCTGTTCAAAGTAATTGTAGGCATATCGTTTATGGCACTTTTCAGCTTTATACCGTATGATATTTACAAAAGTTTTAGCAAACCGGCTGTTATTATACTGACACTTGTATTGATACTTACACTTTTTATTGCGCCAAGCATAAAGGGCGCCGGCAGGTGGTTAAACTTAGGATTTGTTTCCGTTCAACCCGCAGATATCGCAAGACTTGTACTGCTGGTTCACCTGGCTTTTTTGCTGGATAAGAAACATGATATTCTTGAAAATTTCAGGCATGGATTTTTACCGATAATTATTTGGGTAGCGGTAATTTCCTCATTGATAATACTACAGCCAAATTTTAGTACGGGTATTCTTGTTGTGTTAATATCGCTGACAATAATGTTTGTAGGAGGCGCAAAACCTAAGCACATTTTTGTTTCATTGATTTCATTTTTTACTGCCGGAGTTTTTGCTGCAATGATTTATCCCCACTCGAGAGCAAGAATACTGGCTTTTATCAATTCAATTCAGAATGGCAGTGATATAAATCTACAGGTAAAGCAGGCAATTTATAGTTTGGGCAGCGGCGGGTTATTCGGTGTTGGTGTAGGCAACAGCATGCAGAGTAATCTGTTTCTGCCCGAAGCTTACGGCGATTTTATTTTTGCAATCCTCGGTGAGGAACTTGGATTTATAGGAGCCGTGCTTGTGTTATTCAGTTACTTAATTCTTTTTATTGCAGGAATTTTAATTGCAAAAAAAGCGAAGGACAGGTTCGGTCAATTATTAGCGTTCGGAATTACTATTTCAATCATCACTTATGCATTTATAAATGTTGCTGTTACAACGGGAATTGTACCTACAACAGGATTGCCGCTGCCGTTTATTAGTTACGGCGGAACGTCGCTTGTTTTTCTCTGCATTGGTGTCGGCATTTTAATAAACATAGCATTCAGCAGTAATCTAAAACTAAAGTCTGTCGAAGATTCGTCTTTGCGGAATCAGGGTAATGAGGTTATTATATGAGCAGCAACGGAGCTTATTACAGGATTCTGTTTGCAGGCGGAGGTACCGGTGGTCATTTGTTTCCGGCTGTTGCCGTTGCAGAGCAGATAAAAGAAATGAGACCGGAAACTGAAATATTATTTGTTGGAACAAGATCAAAGATTGAGGGTAAAGTTGTGCCGAAATTAGGATATAAATTTAAATCGATCTGGATAAAAGGATTTTCCAGGAAGTTAAGCCGGAATCTTCTTTTCCCGGTTAAACTTTTTGTGTCGGTTGTACAATCGGTAATAATCAATATGGGATTCAGACCGAAAGTTGCCATCGGTTCAGGCGGGTACGCTGCAGGTCCGGCTATTTTCGGCGCATCGGTTATGGGTGCTAAAATTATTTTACTCGAGCAGAATAGTTATCCCGGGATCACAACAAGATTATTGGAGCGTTATGCAGATGAAGTGCACATAAGTTTTGAAGATTCGAGAAAATATTTAAAAAGAGAAAAAATAATTTATACAACCGGAAATCCCGTACGGAAAAATTTAGGCAGTGTGCAGAAAGAAAAAGCATTACAAAAATTCGGATTGAACGCTGATAAAAAAACATTACTTATTCTCGGCGGAAGTCTCGGTGCAGCATCCATAAATAAAGCTATGGCAGAAAATGTAAAGGAGCTTGAAGCGGAAGGAATCCAGATTATTTGGCAGGCGGGCAAATACTATTACGATGAGTACAAACAGTTTAACACAGAAAATGTTAAAGTGTTTGAATTTATTGATGATATGAACAGTGCATATTCTGCTTGCGATCTTTTACTGGCACGTGCAGGTGCAACTACTATTGCCGAAGTGCTTGTGCTCGGCATTCCGTCTGTACTTGTGCCCTCACCGAACGTTGCGGAGAATCATCAATATTATAATGCGAAATCATTAGCTGATAAAAATGCCGCAGTATTAATTGAAGATGAAAAAATAAGCCGTGAATTATTTACAACAGTTACAACGTTGGTATTATCGCAGGAGAAATTAGCAGGGCTGAAATCTAACGCATTGAAGCTGGCAAAACCCGATGCAGCCAAAGTTATTGCAGAACGTGCTATAAAATATATGGAGGCAGTATGAGTTCAAATGCTTCCGGAAATAAAAGCGTATTCAAATATAATATGTCGTTCTATTATCAATCGACTATTATTTATTTCATCGTGTTTGTTCTTTACTTATTAATTAGAGGTGAGTTTGTAGAAAATGAATTTACACTCATAACGCGCGACCCGGTTCTATACTTTCTCGCAATTATAGTAACCATATCGGTTCTGTCGATATTCTATAATTTATTCAAGAGTAAACAAATTGAAATTGATGATGAGAGCATCGCTTTTATAGACCGGTTCAGGGAAAGAAGATTTAAGAAAAGTAATATAGTATTTGTGAAATTTTTCAGACAGAAAAGATCAATCGAAAGAAAAAGGTTCAGGATAGTGAGAATTAAAATTGAAGGAAGACGGCGCCCGATCATGTTCAGAATTTCTGATTACGAAAACGAGGAAGAATTATACAACAAAATTTTAGAATTAAAATCGGCGGTGGAAAGCAGGTAATGTTTAAGAATATTAAAAAAGTTCACTTTGTTGGAATCGGCGGCATTGGAATGAGCGGCATCGCAGAGATATTAATAAACCAGGGATTTGAAGTATCCGGCTCCGACCGGGCATTGACCGAAGTAACCGAACGCTTAAGCGAACTTGGTGCTGAAATCTACGAGGGACATTCTCCCGAAAATCTGAAAGATGTGGACGTGCTTGTTTATTCTTCTGCAGTTACACTCGATAACCCGGAAGTTAAAACGGCAATCGAGAAAAATATTCCCATAATTAAACGCGCCGAAATGTTAGCCGAAACCATGAGAATGAAATATGGCATAGGTATAGCGGGAACGCATGGTAAAACTACTACGACCAGTATTGTCGGGTTAACTTTAACCGAAGGTGGAATAGACCCGACTATAATTGTCGGCGGAAAGTTAAGCGGTCTCGGCGGAACAAACGCGCGGCTCGGTAACGGCGAATTCATTGTAGTGGAAGCCGATGAATTCGACAGGACGTTTTTAAAACTAACTCCGGTTATTGCGGCATTAACAACTCTGGAAAGCGAACACCTCGATACATATAAAGATCTGGATGATATAAAATCTGCATTCATTGAATTTGCAAATAAAGTTCCGTTCTACGGCTTCGTGGTTATTTGTTTAGACGAACCTGCATTACAGGATATCATTCCGCAGATAAATAAGAAGATCGTTACTTATGGTATTACTGCCCAGGCAGACGTTAGAGCAACCGATATTACATATAATAAATTCACAAGCACTTTTACCGTTAATTACAAAGGTGAAGAACTTGGTAAGATTACGCTGAACGTTCCGGGGCTATACAATGTGAAAAATTCTCTCGTTGCCGTAGCGATTGCAAAAGAATTGGAGATCGATTTTAAGGTTATAAAAAAAGCAATAGAAAAATTTTCGGGAGTTTACAGAAGGTTCGAAATAAAATACAATAAAGAAATTCTTGTGGTCGATGATTATGCTCATCATCCAACAGAAACAACCGCAACACTCTCCGGAATTCGTGAAGGTTGGGATAGAAGATTAGTTGTTGTATTCCAGCCGCATTTGTATTCACGCACAAGAGATTTCTACCAGGAATTCGGAAGATCGTTTTTAAATACCGATGTGTTTATCTGTACAGACATTTACCCGGCAAGGGAAGACCCGATTGAAGGAGTTACCGGCAAGTTGATTTCCGATATTACACAGAGGTTCGGACATAAAAATGTTCACTACGTTGCCGATAAAAATGATGTGCCCGGCTATCTGATGAACATTATTAAAGATGACGATATATTAGTAACGATGGGTGCCGGAGATATCTGGAAGTACGGCGAAATGTTTGTTGAATTGCTTAAGGAAAAAAATAAATGAAAGAGAAATTAGGTTTGATGTTCGGCTTGGTTCTTTTTGTAATTATAATCAGCGGAATGATATACCTGATTGCTGTGAGCAGAGGATCGGGGGAAGCGGAAGTTTTTACCCGGATCGGGTTGAGCGGAAATTCCCTTCTAACCGCATCTGATTACCTGATGAGCACAAACTTATCCGGGAAAGTAGATTATTCCGAATTGACATTGCCGGTTATTAAATCGAGAATAGAACATCATCCTTATGTGAAAAGAGCGGAAGTGCAAACGGATGGAAGCGGGAAGGTTCTGATCAAAATATTTGAAAAGAAAATGAAAGCGCTTATCCTCACCGGCTCTGTTCCGGAATTGGTAACTGAACGATTCGAGCTTGTTAAGCTGGAGAAGAACACCGATATAACGGATCTCCCGGTTATCAGTAATGTGAATTTGAAAAAGAGGGAAAAACCTGGAATAAGTGTTAATTCAGTTGAATTAAAAAGAGCATTCAAAATTATCGATGCAATGTATTTTACGAATGAATCTATGTATAAAAATCTTGCTGAAATAAATCTTCGCTACGGCGGGGATATAGTTCTTACATTTTCGGGGATCGATTATCCCGTGATTTTCGGAAAGGGTAATGAAGTTAAAAAGATAATCAAGCTTTCAGCTATTTGGAAAAAATTAATTAATAAAGACAAACTTTTTGCAAACAGTAAATACGTCGATTTAAGATTTAACAGCGAAATATTTATTGGTAAACCTGTAACCGCGGAATTAAACGGATGAAAAAAGATATTGTTGCCGGGCTGGATTTGGGCACCACAAAAGTTTGTGCCGTAATTGCAGAACGAAATTTAGAGGAAAACAATTTCGATATTCTCGGGTTCGG